>JAOTTP010000120.1 GCA_029864405.1 Nitrospirota bacterium | reverse complement strand
TCAGTTGGGATTCGTTCCGGATGGATGGAATGGGCTTTCCAAATGGCTGGAACAGCAATCCGTCAAGCCAGAAGAACTCATTCAGGCTGGGTTGGTGGTGCGGAAAGAGACGGAGGATGGCATCAGGGTATCGACGTATGATCGGTTCCGTGCGCGGGTGATGTTTCCCATTGCTGATCCCCGTGGGCAAGTATTGGGATTTGGGGGTCGGATCCTGGAGGACGGGGCCTCTCCAAAATATCTCAATTCACCAGAAACCGACCTGTTTTTTAAGGGGCGATCGCTCTATGGAATGGACAAGGCGAGGCAATCAGCCACCTCTGCGGGCAGGTTTTATTTGGTAGAAGGGTATTTTGATGTGATTGCTCTCCACCAAAACGGGATTGAAAATGTCGTGGCTCCCTTGGGAACCGCGTTAACGTCCGATCATGTCCAGATCTTACGCCGATTGGCCCCGTCGGTGATGTTAGTCTTTGATGGAGATGCTGCGGGGATCGGTGCTGCGTTACGGACGCTTGATTTGTTCATGAATTCGGGCATTGAAGTCCGGGTGCTGCTGTTGCCAGCGGGTGAAGACCCCGATACCTTTATTCGGAAAAATGGAGTGTCGGCGTTTCGTGAGTTGGAGGGGAGAGCGGCGACTCTGTTGGATTTTGCCATTATGTCCGTCTTGAACAAAGCCCAAAAGGACTCCATCCAAGATCGAGTCAAGCGAGCGGATGACATTCTTGCGATTCTTCATAAGACCAAAAATCCTATAGAAAAAGAAGAATATCTTAAGGTGGTCTCGGAACGATTGGGTATTCGACAGGATTTACTCAATAAACGCCTCCCGACCCTGCCTCGTCAGGGCAAGGTGGCTTCGTCCGCGAAGGGACAGGAACAACCTGTATCGAATCTATCGATTCCTCAAGGCAAGCCAGAGGAGCGAGACCTCATTGTGTTATTACTCCAAGGTCGGCTGGAACCGGATCAGATCCGTCAACTCGATGAGGGCGCGTTCACGGTTCCCCTCTATCGCCACATTCTTGTCAAGGCTTTTCAGCATATGGATGGAGAAGGGAATATGAATCTTGAGGCGCTACATGCGGAATTCAGTGAGGATCCGGCTTATGAATCGGTCATTTCGCAGTTGAGTGTGGGGGAATGCTATTTCGACGAGGTTTCTATTCATGTCGTCGGATGTCTCCGTGTTTTAAAGGAAAAACAGATCCAACGCCTGATGGACGAGGTGATTGGTCAACTCAAGGCCGCTCAACGGGAAGGACGCGAGGAATTGGTGGATGCCTTGAACGTGGAGGCCAATGTGCTTCGGCGGAAAAAGGCCTTATTAACGGTTTCCCCTAAGCTTTGACCATTTGATGGGAGAAAATTCGCAGGGGGAGTTTTTCCTGAGCACCATTTATGGTAAAAGAGAGCGTGCGCCCTTATGATCTCGGGCCCATAGCTCAGTTGGTTAGAGCGGCTGACTCATAATCAGTTGGTCCCAGGTTCAAGTCCTGGTGGGCCCACCAAGAGACAGGGCCGGACTTGAGTAACCGGGTGAGCAAACCTGTTTTAGGATATTGAGGACTTTGTGAATTTGCAGTTGCAATACCTGATTAATCTTCAAAAATTTGATCTTCGAATTTTTCAGATTCAAGACCAGTTGCGGAAGGCTCCAGAGCTTCTCAAATCCGCAGAATTGCCGCTCCAAGATATTCTCGCCAAGCTGCAAGTCCTTAAAAATAGCGGTGAATCTCTCGTCAAACAACGACGAAGTTCGGAACGGGAACTCGCCACTCAAGAAGAGCAGCTCCAGAAAATCAGAAATCGGCTCTCTGAATTAAAAACGAACAAAGAATACCAGGCGCACCTGTTTGAAATAGAGTTAGCTCGAAAGAAAAAAGACTCTATCGAGGAGAATGTGCTGGAAATGATGGAGCGGGTGGAGCAAAACGAGCAGGCCGTCAAGGAGCTGGAAGAGCAAACCTCAGAAGCCCGGAAGGTTTTTGATGTCGAAAAGGCGAGACTGGAGACACATTACGCCAATTTGGCGAATGAGTTAGCGGATTTGGATCGGCAGCAAACGACTCTTGCCGAACTGGTGGACAAGCCACTGCTGATTCGATACAACCGATTAAAGACCATGAGAAAAGGGTATGCCGTCGCCCAGCTTCGTGAGGGGGCCTGTGGGGGATGCCAGCTTCAGCTTCCTCCTCAATTGGTTGCCGAGGTGAAACGCGGTGACGAACTAATGGATTGTTCCTATTGCCACCGAATCCTCTATGTGACTCGGCAGCTTGAAGAGGAAACGACCGAATAGCCTTTTCTGCATGTGACGCGCCTCTTGCTTTCATCTTTTCGTCAACCTACGATAGTTATTGATGGTGGAGTGGGCCGGGTGGCCGCTCACGGAATTGTTCGTGAGAGGAAAGTCCGGACTCCAAAGGGCAAGGTGCTGGGTAACGCCCAGGCGGAGCAATCCGACACCAGCGCCACAGAAAATATACCGCCAATGGCAAATTCCTCGGTTTTTGCCAGGTAAGGGTGAAATGGTGGGGTAAGAGCCCACCGCGCCTGTGGTAACACAGGTGGCAGGGTAAGCGTCACCTGGAGCAAAACCAAATAGGGGGACGATTTCCGGTTTGTTGAGGGAAGCAATTCCTTCACGGAACTGGGAGAGAGACCGGCCCGGTCGAGGTTCTCGGGTAGGTTGCTTGAAGCCTAGGGTAACTTAGGTTCCAGAGAAATGGTCACCACTGGATGAAATGCGTTTCATTCTGTACAGAATCCGGCTTACAGGCCCACTCCTTCACCATCTTTTCAGCGTTATATGTTTGGCCAATATTGCCCTGGTTCCTTTTCACGTTGTCATGGGGCGTGCTCTGAGAGATCACACGAACGCCAGTAGGCAAGGCCAGATGATGCGATGTGATGTAATGTTCTGTCCGTTGGTTTGATCCAAAGGCTTAAGGATAACTTCTTGGTTTGACTCGTGTTTTCCCCATTGCTAAAATATCTGGTCCATCGCTGCGGTGTTTTTCATAAAAGGC
>JAOTTP010000017.1 GCA_029864405.1 Nitrospirota bacterium | reverse complement strand
TGATGAAAACCTTTCGAATTATGCGTATAACGATCCTCATGATTCTTGGAGGCTGTTCATGGGCAACAAGTACATTTGGTGCTGGCGATGCCTCCAAAGAATTCCCGAGTGATTTTGATCGTTTGAAAATCATTTTACAACAGCCCAATTCACTTTCTGCTATGACGCCGAAATGGATGGATTTGGGGGTTGAACATCGAACCCGCTATGAAACCTTTAGTCACAGTTTTACGAAAGGGACAGCAGGAAGTGATCAGATGGTCGCTCAACGGACTAGGATTTTGTTTGGAATCAAGGATATCTGGGACCCTATCCGATTCACACTGGAATTAGCGGATTTTCGTGCTCCCGTGGCTGATCGGGGGCAGGATCACAATCCCAATTTTGTCGATCATCTGGATGTTTTTCAACTTCACCTTGATCTGGTGTCTCAGAATTTTTTGGGAACAGGAAGTTCCGGAAAATTTGAAGTTGGGCGTTTGATCCTGGATTTTGGCCAAGGGCGTCTTGTGGCGGGACATCGGTATGGAAGCTTTACTCCATCATTCGATGGTGCGCATTTGACCGTCGGAGCGGACAAAAGCTCCGATTGGGGCCTTCGGGCTTTCGTCACACAGCCTGTTCAACGACATACGGTCAGCCCGGATTGGAATAGCCCCATTAGCTACTTTTCCGGTGCAGCGATTTCGAGTAGCCATGTCCCGTGGGCTAATGGGGAGTTATATCTCTTTCAGTTGAATGAGGGGAGTAATCTTCAAAAACGTAATCTTTCCACTATGGGATTTCGGGTATTTGCCCAGCCTGCGAAAGAACAATTTGATTATGAGGTAGAATCGATCTATCAAGTTGGGGAGGTCGATCATACGAATCACGTTGCACATCGCGATCACGGTGAGGTGGGCTATAGTTTTGGGACCGAATGGCCCTTACGGTTTGTCTATCTATTTGACTATTCGTCCGGAGACAAGAATCCGAAAAAGAATTTTGATTTCTTGTTCGCGAAACGCCGTGCAGAATACGGACCAACTGGAATTTTGGGAATTATCTTTCCATCCAATATTATTTCACCTGTTGGATTTCGTTCGACCCTTCAACCGACATCCTCTGTTAAGTTGATGGTATCTCATCGGACGTTCTGGCTGGCCGATGCCCGCGGTCCTTTTGTGGGCAGCGGTCTGCAGGACCCGACGGGTTGAGCGGGCACTTTCCTTGGAAATATGTTGGATACCTCCATAACGTGGGCGCCTCAGGCCGGTTATTTCCGGCATACGGCATTTGAGGTAGGATATACACGCTTTTTCAAAGGCTCCTATTTTGATCGAGTGCCACAAAGCCCTGGAACGGCCGATGTCAATTATGTGTATACCATGGCGACGCTGACATTCTAGTTCATCCGCCCGGATAGCATTACCCTTCCCAATTCCTGATTTTCCCAAAAGGCAAAGAGTCGTCTTCTCTTGTTCATGCCGGAACGAGGGTTAATTTCGCACAGGGCACACCGTACGAATTCGCACAGGGGGGCTGAGCGAGAAGACTCTGGCTGAGACCGCCACGGGATCTCTTGGCAGAATAGTCTGAAATGTAAAGGAAAGTCAGAGGATTTTCTTGGAAACCTATCCGGTTGATTGTTGGCATGCATGTTGCGGATGAAGTTCGTTGGAAAATTGAAACGTTTGTTCTTTGGTTTCTGTAATAGACGATGACGAACAAGGCGGAGGAAATAAGAATGGGGTATGTGCCTGCGGGTATTCGTGGATATCTCAAAGATTTTAATTTTAAAGAAAATTTACAGGGCTTAGGAAGCCATGTCAGAGGGGATGTGTTGGCCGGGGTGACAGTGGCGATGGTGGTGCTTCCCATGGCCCTGGCCTTTGGGGTGGCTTCCGGGCTCGGGGCCATTGCGGGGATGTGGTCGGCTGTGGCAGCGGGCCTTATTGCAGGACCCTTAAGTGGGTCACTCTGGTCGGTGGGCGGACCAACGGGTCCAATGACCATCCAAATTCTTAACATCGCGCAGACCCATCAATTGCCTGATGGTTCTCCTCATCTCGTCTTTATTTTTACGACCATCGCCTTAGCCGGGGTTATTTTGATCGTTCTAGGCTTCTTGAAGCTCGGACAGTTTATCAAGTTCACTCCCTATTCAGTCATTTCGGGATTCATGACCGGGCTAGGCTTCTTGTATATGTTGCTTCAGCTCAACCCATTTCTGGGACTTCCTGGCGCCAAGAGTATTACGTCCGCCATTACGGAATTGCCTTCCACGTTTATGCATGCGTCACCTTCTGCCGTGGGAATTGGGTTGCTCACGTTAGTGATTGTGATGATATGGCCAAAAATTTCTCCGGTCACCTGGTTGCCGGGACCATTGATTGGCTTGTTTGTTGGGACGGCAGCGGCCACAGCGCTGGGATTAGATATTCCTAAAATCGGAGATGTGCCCACAGGCTTTCCTGAGTTGTATCTGCCCAATCTTGACCTTCTTCAAGAAGCGTTTGTGCCGGCTGCAGCCCTCGCCGGTCTCTGTATATTTGATAGTCTGCTGACCTGCCTTATTGTGGATAATATGACCGGCACACATCACAACAGTGACCGGGAATTGGTCGCCCAGGGATCGGCCAATCTCTTTTCAGGATTGGTCGGGGGGTTGGGCGGAGCCACCAATACGATGCCGTGTGTCGTCAATATTCAGAGTGGGGCTCGAACCCGTTTGTCGTCCATTACCATGGGGCTTGTCCTCCTTTCGTTCATTCTCGGTCTGGGTTCTCTGGCCGCCTCGATCCCTCTTTCCGCCTTGGCGGGAATTCTCCTCAAGGCCGGGTATGACATTCTTGATATGCGAGTCCTGCCGGTGGTTCGAAGATTGCCGACCTCTGATTTGATGGTGTTTGGTCTCGTGGTCTTCATGACCGTATTTTGGAATTTGCTGTCCGCCATGGCGATGGGACTCGCAGTGGCGTTTTTCCGCTTCGTGAAAGACCAGTCCGATCGCTATAAGGCAGATCTCAATCAACGGGATGAAGATGTGAAACAGGAAGAAGAAGATCTCATTTTTTCCTTCGCCAGAGACTATGCCAGGAAGATCAGCCAAAATGGGGCAAATATGGGAGAGATTAGCGGTCGCTTTGAACATATCGTTCGAGATCGGATTATCATCGTTCGTCCTCACGGTCCATTATTTTTCGGTGCGATCGATTGGCTGAATGAGACGGTGGAACATCTTGACGGCAAAGATGTGCTCATCATTCGGTGCAAATGGCTGGATGAGTTGGATTTGTCTGGCGCCTACGCGTTGGGCGATTTAATTGAAGCCGCCAATCGTCGCGGAGTCGCGGTGTTGACCGCCGGCATGTCCCCCAGGACCCGGCAGGTTCTTGCCGATTTAAATGAACTGTCCAGACTTCAGGAGGATCATATCTGCGCACACTTTAATGAGGTCCTGGATAAGGCTATGCAGATTGTGGAAAAGAAGGCAGTAGAGGCAAAACCTCAAGCTCAGAGTGAACCAGTCCTGGCGGCACAGTAGAGAACATTTATGCTGACTGCTCGATCACGAACCATTCTTAGTTGGGATTTTCAATGATGACGATGCCGTTTCTTCAGGCATTTGGCCAAAATTTTCTTGATCATGCCCCAAGGTGGTACAAGCTGACTATTCTGGGATTTTTGATCCTCAATCCCATTTTGTTCATGACCATTGGTCCATTTCTCACGGGTTGGGCCCTCATTATTGAATTTATTTTTACCTTGGCGATGGCGTTAAAAAGTTATCCCCTGCAACCTGGTGGGCTGCTGGCGCTTGAAGCCGTACTCATTGGGTTGGCGAAACCCGAAACCGTCTATCATGAGGCGCTCAATAATTTCCAGGTGATCCTCCTGCTGATTTTCATGGTGGCCGGGATCTACTTCATGAAAGATTTGTTGTTGTTTGTTTTTTCGAAAATTTTGCTCGAGGTCAGATCGAAAACGAAGCTGGCCCTGTTATTTTCAGGAATGGGGGCATTTTTGTCGGCCTTTCTGGATGCTCTCACCGTCACTGCGGTCATCATTGCGGTAGGGGTGGGATTTTTCAAAGTGTATCACCGAGTGGCTTCCGGAAAAGGGGTTCAAGATGATCATGACCATTCTCTTGATCATGACGTTGGCACCATCCATCGCACTAATTTAGAGGAGTTTCGGGGGTTTTTAAGGAACCTCCTCATGCATGCCGCAGTCGGCACGGCGCTGGGAGGAGTCTGCACCTTAGTCGGAGAACCGCAAAATCTGTTGATCGGAGAGAAGGCGGGTTGGAATTTTATTGAATTCTTTATCCGCATGTCTCCTGTGACCATCCCGGTGTTGATTGTGGGGTTCCTGACCTGTGGCCTGGTCGAACGATTCCGATGGTTTGGTTATGGATTCGGTCTTCCCCAAGCCGTCAGGGACATTCTTTGGGGGTTTGACCAAGAGACCTCCCGTAAGATGGATCATCGGTTTAAGGCCCGTTTGATCGTTCAGGGTCTGGCTATGATCTGGTTAATTCTTGCCCTGGCCTTTCATTTGGCGGAGGTCGGAATTATCGGACTCACGGTGATCGTGTTTATTACCGCCTTCAATGGCATTATCGAAGAGCATCAACTTGGAGAGGCCTTCAAAGAGGCTCTTCCGTTTACGGCGCTCTTGGTGGTGTTTTTTTCAGTAGTAGCAGTGATCCAGGAGCAACAACTCTTCGGAGGCATTATCCATTATGCTTTGGCCATGGATGGGGATCATCAAATCGGCATGTTTTTTATTGCCAACGGCATCTTGTCATCCATCAGCGACAATGTCTTTGTCGCCACGATCTATATTGAACAGGTCCTGCGGGCCTTTCATCAGGGAGTGATTACCCGTGATCAATTTGATCTCCTGGCAGTCGCCATTAACACGGGGACCAATATTCCCAGTGTCGCGACTCCCAATGGGCAGGCGGCTTTTCTCTTTCTGTTGACGTCGGCTCTTGCCCCCGTGATTCGTCTTTCGTATGGCCGGATGGTGTGGATGGCTCTTCCGTATACGGTCACCATGACACTCGCGGGGCTCTTGTCTGTGTATGTGTTGTTGCAACCGGTGACACAAACTTACTATGCACAAGGGATCTTGACACATCATGTGCCGGCCGTGGCAGAACACCATCCAGCTCAGGGGATTCCAGTGTCCATGCCTGGTTTTACTTTGCCTCATTAAGCATTGGCTCTGTCCAACTCTCTCCTAGGCTTTCTGACTCACCGATATTTCACCAGACTTGCCATTGCCAAGCATTGATATTCCCGCATGTGATCAAAGATTGTCTTGTCTGACCATGGAATATTTCTTCAGAATTTTGGCACGGGCAAGCTGATCAACCTGTTCAGGAAATGGATTCGGAGCAGAGGAATGCTCCTGGGGTTGGCACGTCCCATAATGAGATTTGTCGGGCTTTTGGGGTATAGTGGGCCGAGGGTCCTGATGTATTGTCACAGGCCTGCCACGGTATGATTTGAATGGACCATAAGAGGTTTTCGGAAAGAGGGTCTCGGAGAATCACCAATGTCTCTCAGTAGATTATTTTTAAATCTTCCAATCGCCAGAAAACTTCTTTTAGTCTCGGGGGTCCCGGTTCTGGCCGTCTTAATTTTGAGCCTGGTGACCTTTAAGAGCGTGCAGACTTTTTCGTTGGACGAAGATCGTCTCAATGATGTGTATCATGTGCAAACCGCGTCCGCAGAATATATGCGATTGGTTGTGGATCTCGAAACCGGGTTTCGCGGCTATGTGTTGACACAGCAACCCCCATTTTTGCAGCCCTATCTGGCGGCCAAGCAACGGGTGATGTTGCTCGGGAGTTCCTTGAGACAGATGGTCGAGCCTGTTGAGGTTCAGCGACAGTTAATAGAATCTGTTCAAAAAATGGTCAGACAATTAATGAGCGACAAAGATCGGCTGATTGAACGGATCAAAGCGGGGCATTCGGAAGAGGCCATGGATTATATTGAGAGCGAGAAAGGTCGTATTCTCATGCTCGCCATTCGTGAAGAGATGGCTCGGTTTGATCGGCGAGAAGTCATGCAGCTGCAACAGGCCCTTGCGAGTAGCGCCGAAGATCGGGCGGCCCTGATGGGGGTGGTCGTGTGGGGAGGGTCGTTGGCATTGATTTTGTTGTTGGTTCCTCTTCATCTGATTGCCCAGTCTATTACGGGTCCATTAACGACCTTGGCCAAAGCTGTGGAAAATGTTTCCGGGGGAACCATACCGAATATTCCGGTGTTCCACCGACATGATGAAATTGGTGAATTGACGAGGGTCATGCAGACGATGGGCACTCAGATTCGCAGTCATATCAGCCGTATCGAACAATCCGAACAGGAGCTTCGGATGCTGAATCAGGAGGTTTCCTCTTCTGAGGCCAAATATCGAGGAATTGTGGATCATGCGCCCATTGGAATTTTTACGGCAGAAAATGTCCATCTGATTTTTAGCAACCGGCAGAATTGGATTTTGGCTGGACGAAATCCGGATGAGGCCTTAAATCCCGAACACATGTGGGAGGCGATTCACCCAGATGATCGAGAGAAGGGGCGAGAGGCTTTTCAGGAGGCGTGTAATCAGGGGGAACCCTTTGAGCGCGTTTTTCGCTTTCTGCATCCGGACGGAGCTGTTCGAAAGGTCTTATGTCGGGCCGTTCCGATTCAAGACGAAGGCGGTCAGATGATGGTGTATCAAGGGTTCAATGTGGATATCACGGCTTTAGAGCATATGCGTGCACAATTAAACCGATCCGACCGATTGGCCACGTTAGGCCAAATGGCTGCGGGTATTGCCCATGAGATTCGAAATCCGCTGGTGGGTATTGGGTCGACCACGACGTTGCTGATGGAAGATTTCCCCGAGGGTGACTCCCGGCATGAGGATCTGGTGACCATTCTCAAGGAAACCCGGCGATTGGATCGCATCGTGAATCAAATCGTTGACTATGCGCGGCCAAGAGAATTGATTCCCGTCACCTTTCAATTGGAAGATCTGGTTCGAGAGTCGTTACAGGTGCTTAGTGAACCCATCAAGCAAAAGGCCATTCAGGTCGAATTCCTCCCGGCAGCGAATCTGGGTTCCATCCAAGCTGATCGAGATCAACTGAAGCAAGTGATGTTGAATATGATTCAAAATGCCGTTGAAGCGATGTCGGAGGGCGGATGTCTTGGTCTTTCCGTTGAAGAGGAAACTGATGAACGAATACCGGGTCTTCGGTTTACAGTCAAAGATAATGGAAAGGGAATCAGTCCAAGTGCTCTCCCTCGGATTTTTGAGCCGTTTTTCACCACCGGCAAGCATCGCGGAACCGGACTGGGATTGGCGATTTGTCGAAATATCATCGAAGCTCATGGAGGAGAGATTCATGTGGAAAGTCAGTCAGGAATCGGGACCACCATGACATGGTGGCTTCCTTGCGTCTGCCAACCCTAACTCTCAACGGTGTAACGCATGCGCGCCAACATTTTTGTGACAGATGATGATGATGTGGTTCGCCAAGCCATCAGCCGACGTCTTGCGAAACGACACCATCAAGTTCGAAGCTTTGATTCGGGAGAGGCTTTATTGGAAGCCCTTGACCATGATGCGCCTGACCTCATTTTGTTGGACTTAAAGATGGCCGGCTTGAGCGGACTGGAGACACTCAAACATATTCGTTCCAAATCCCAACAGGCCCTGATCATTCTCCTCACGGCCTATGGCACGGTGGAAGATGCGGTGGAAGCCATTAAACTCGGTGCGTATGATTTTCTTATTAAAAGCGTGGATTTTTCAAGCGTGGAACCTGTGATCGATCGAGCATTGGACTATCTGACGCTTCGCCGCCGTATCGACTTTGAAACGGAGGATAGGCCCGGGCGATATGCCTTCCACAGTTTGATTGCCAATAGTCCCAGTATGAAAGAATTGGTTGGGCAAATTCAGGAAATGGCGAAAAACCTGAAAACGACGGTGCTGCTGCTTGGAGAAACGGGAACGGGTAAAGAGTTTGTCGCGAGAGTGCTTCACCATAATGGGCCTCGGAACAAAGGCCCGTTTGTGGGAGTGAATTGCACGGCCATTCCTCAGGAATTATTTGAAAGTGAGTTGTTTGGCTATGAACGTGGGGCCTTCACAGGGGCGAACCAGCGCAAACCCGGCCTCTGCGAGCAGGCGGAAGGCGGAACCCTTTTTTTAGATGAGATCGGAGACCTCAACCCTTCTATGCAAGCCAAATTGCTTCGCGTGTTACAGGAGCGTTCGTTTAAGCGATTGGGTGGGCAAGTGGATATTGATGTAGATTTTCGTTTGATTGCGGCCACCCATCGGGATCTTCGCAAGGATGTGGCGCAAGGCAGATTTCGGGAGGACTTGTTTTTCCGGTTGAATGTCGTGTCATTTGATCTCCCGCCATTACGGAATCGAACAGAGGATATTATCCCGCTGGGTCTTGCGACGTTGATTCGACAAAGCAAGGACCTTGGGAAAGAGGTCACGGCTATTGAGCCGGAAGCTGAACGGCTGTTGGAACGCTATCCGTATCCGGGAAATATCCGTGAACTGGAAAATATCATGGAGCGTGCGGCCATTTTTTGTCGTGGAAAAAGCCTGACGCAAGGGGATCTGCCTCGTGAGGTTCACGAAGAAGCCCGTTCTTCGGTGAATGCAGTCGCCCGAGGCGATCAACAGGTGGTGCGTATGGAAATGATTCTCGGAGAACACACACTCGCGGACATTGAAAGCGACTTGATTGAAGAAGTGATGCGGTTATCCGATCATAATAAAAGTCTCGCCGCCAAGCACCTTGGCATTACTCGATTTGCTTTGGATCGTCGCCTCAAGAAAATCCCTGAGTCCTGATCGTATCTGTTGTGGCCTGAGGTAGCCTCTTCATGAGGATGTTCGAGTCTTCGTTTCCTCAGAACGTGTTGACACCCTGAAGTGGTCCTTCAAGAGAATTGGATTCCACGTTGTTCACAGAGTGAACGGGCCTGTCCCTATTGGGAATTTTTCCGGCTTTTGAGAAGAACAATGACGCCAATGATTCCAATCACAAGAGCCAATATTCCAAGTGTTTCCAAGCCCCCCATCTTGTTGTCCTCCTCTGATTGCATTGTTTGCTCTTTCCTTCTCTTTATCTGTGTCTTGTTCGTGCCGAAGATTGTGAGCCAACCGATTCTTGACCAACAGACTGGATAGGGTTCAAGTTGTTGTTTCTATCCTTCCCGTTTTCATCGAAATCGTCAAGGTGTCCCGCTAAACATGCATGATTGAAGGTGTCGGTGATGGAACCGGGCAACCAAATGCACAGTGAGTACCATGATAAGCGCGTAAGACAGTTGATAATATTCTAGAGCCTAAGCGCCTATCGGATCGTGATCCACATCATATTTGCTGGTCTGAAGGCCAGAGGTTGGAAAGCGTTGTGAGGAGAACAACCCGCTGGTAGAATCGGATGCTCATGAAAGTCGTAACCACCTATGCTTGCTGATGTGGTCCTGCCGGGCAGGCGGTTCCAAGTCTTTACCTATCAAGTCCCCCCGAAGCTGCTTGCCCTGCTTCATGTGGGAAGCCCCGTGGCGGTTCCTTTGGGGTCTGCCGTTGTCTCTGGAGTGGTCGTGACAATATTTGGGTCAGAAACCTCTTCTGCCCTTCAATCTCCGTTCCGTCATAAACCACTGCGAGCCATTCTTTCGTTGGAGGCCGATGCCGGGAATCGTCCATTGGAACACAACCTTCTCAGGCTGGTTGAAAAGATTTCCGATTATTATCTGGCTCCTCTGTCAGCATGTTTGCGGCTGATTGTTCCACCGTATGCAGTAAAAGTGGCCAGGCATGTTTTTTTAACGGACGAAGGTCGGCTGGCTTTATCGGATAAGGCTCTGGCATCGGACATTCAGTTCGTGCTTCGGAAATTAGAGCAGGCTCCCAAAGGCTTACTCCGATCGTCTCTCACACGAACAATGAAGGAGGTTCCTGCTGTTCTGACTCGGTTAAAAAAGAAAGGATGGATAACCGAACGGACCACCAGACCTTCCGGACCCAATGCCCCAAGTCCGGTGGGTGCAACCAGTGCTGGCCGAAAACCGGTGCTTCCGGTTTCCCCGGGATTATTTGATCTACCTGTAGAAAAAAGGACGGATCTTTCAGCATTTGTTCCGCGAAAAGCGTGCGACTCCACTGAACAAAATCAGACATGGGAGAATCTTTTGCGTGCGGTGCGGGACGGTGGTTTCCAGGAAGTGCCTGTGGTGGGATCGGAATCATTACGACAGGATCTGTTGTTCAAGATGGTTGAAACCGTTGTTGATCAGGGTCGTCGAGCGCTCATCCTTGCTCCCGAAGTGCAGCAAGCTGAAATCCTGGCCGAACAGTTACGGCTCCTCGGCAACAATCAGGTTGAGGTCTATCATGGCCATCTTTCGACAATGGTTCGTGCTGCTCGATGGGAACGGATTCAACAGGGCGACGTGCAGGTCGTGGTGGGGACCCGGTCCGCACTATTTCTGCCTGTTCAAAATTTGGGGCTCATTTGGATTAATCAGGAAGAGGATCCGTCCTATAAAGATGAGCATCTTCCGTATTTCCACGCTCGAGAAGTCGCGCGAATGCGTGGAGAATGTGAACAGGCACTCGTGGTCTACGGTTCGACACGTCCTTCGTTGGAACTATATGGACGATTTACTGAGCAGATCAGGGAGTCACTAGAACGCTCATCACAGCAGGTTCCTCAGGTGGAGATGATCGATTTACGGTCATTACCCTATGGGACCATCCTGTCACCGGTTTTACTCACCAGGATGACTTGGGCGCTGGACCAGGGGGAGCAAGTTATTTTACTTCTCAATCGCAAGGGGTTTTCCAGTGCGCTAATGTGCCGGGATTGCGGGAAGGCTCCGATGTGTACCACCTGCGGGGTGCCATTGAAACTGTATCAGCGACCTTCGCGCTTGGTGTGTTCCTACTGTGAGGGAATTCAGCCAACACCTGAAACCTGCCCCACATGTCAGGGCACGGTGTTTCGGTTTTCCGGCACAGGGACGCAGCGACTGGAAGAAGAGGTGGTTCGTCTTTTCCCGACGGTCTCGGTTGCTCGATTTGATCGAGAGAACGTGAAAACCACCGAGGCGGCCGATGCGATGTTACGCCAATTCAGGCTAAGGGATATTCGAGTGCTGATTGGGACGGAGTTTTTTATTCACCAGTCACACCCACCTACGGCTCCGGTGATTGGGTTCCCTCAAGCGGATCTTGGGCTCCATATACCTGACTTCCGATCAGCCGAACGGACGTTTCAGATGTTGTCGAAGGCTCTCACCTTGGCCCGGAATGGGCAGGAGCCCGGGAAAGTGATTCTCCAAACAAGAATCCCTGATCATCATGTACTCACTGCCATCGGGCAACAGCGTCCAGGAATGTTTTATGACCAGGAATTAGAGTTGCGGGAAGCCTTAGGATATCCTCCGGCTACCCATGTGATTTTGTTAGTCGTGACGGGGGCTCAGGCGTCTCAAGTTCAAAGGGTCGTGGACTTTCTGCATCAACGGTTGAGAGAGTTTGAAGTGAGAAGAGTTGCTTGTGAGGAGGGAAAAGGGATCATTGGAACGCCAATGGTTTTGGGGCCCATGGCATCCAAGAAACCCGGGCAGATTAAAAACCCCCGTGTACTCTTTTTGATGAAAACGAATGATATATTGGAAGCACAGCGAGGTCTTCGAGGCATTCAGCGGGAGTATGAGGCAGAATTTCCCAAAGCCCCTGTGGTCGTTGAATTCAATGTGGACCCCATGGTCATTCAATAGCAGCAGTTTGGCCTCATAGCGTGATTAGCCTGATTGTCTTCTTGACTGTTTCTTCTGGTTTTTGGTTTTGGGAATGGTTATCGAAGGAGCGGTCGGGGTTTCCGTGCCTCGGGTACGTTTGAAAATGCCATAGGCGAAGGTCATCCAGAACACGCCGGAAAAAAGGCCAAACAACACGGCCGTGAAAATTCGTTCCAATTCTTCTAATGGAGGTTCTGGTCCCAGCTTTTGAAGATCGGCCATTTGCATGATGGGCCATGCAAAACTTTCTAACCCTAAAAGAAGCGTCGAGACAGCCCAAATATATCCCATGGAAGCGCATTTCCAGGCCAACAGGAATGCGAGCCCTATGGCCAGGGCAATTCCCATAGACACCGGTAAGGCTCCCACTAATAACCAGAGTCCCACCGTGACCGTCAGGCTACCCAACACGGCGTTCAGTTGATGCCACAGATTGTTATTCATCTCGAATCGTCCTGGGAAGTTCTGTCAACGCCGCCCACCTTATCATAGATCTTTGTTGCCCAGCATCCGGTATCGTCGTGGTGAGCGACCAGTAGTGTGCGACGATTCGATCTAGCGACCAATATCAGCCAAAGGTTCCGTGGTGAGGGTATAGGCCCCGCGAGGGTTATCTGCCAATTGATTGGATTGGTGGAGGTCTTCAGGTGTTGGCGTGGTTTCACAATCCGGGGTAAGCACGACTCCCCAATGAGCATTGTCTGTGCAGGTATTCTCGAGGACAAGAGCTTTTGCGAAGTGAAAGAGGAGAATGCCACTCAGCATATTTTCTCGACAGATGTTTTTAATCACATCAGGTCGAGTGCCCTCGTCCCGTGCGGCGATTCCAAAATGATGATTCCCAACACAAGAGTTTTCGCGCAGATACGGTTGAGCTCCAGCAAAAGAAAAAATGCCGGACTCCCGATTATGAGAGATTTCGTTGCCGAGTAAGGTCGGGCGGCAATCTGGTCCATAAATGACAACTCCGGATAAAATTCCTTCTGTGGCTCTGCAGTGAGATATGGTGCACACAGAATCTAAAATATTCAGGGCAGAATGTTGGTCGCTGCCCACATAACGAAACGTCACTCCGCTGATTTGTCCTCCAGGGACTCGCTGAAGATAGCACGGGCCGCTCCGACGATTGAATATCGTGACCTGATCTCGCCCTGCGCCGACAAGATGAATGGTTCGATCAGTCATCACCAATCGATCTTCATAAATCCCTGGTCGAATGAAAATTTGATCATCCTCTTGAGCTTGAGCGAGCGCTTCACTGGGTAGTGTGAAGCAATCCGGTTGCTCCGCGTCCACAATTAAAGTTTTTCCCCCGAAAGGGTTTAATGGTGGTTGGGAAAGAATTGGTTTCTCAGGGGACGGGGGCATTTTCTCTTTCAAGTCTGGTTTGGGCAATAGTTAGAATGCCTTTCACCCCTAGAATGAATGGGAATGCCGTGCTTAAAAAATGGAACAATAAGCAATGGAGGGTAAACCATTGCCCCGGATCTTGCCAAGCCGTCAGCGGGGAATCGAGTCCTCACACCTGGGGGAATGGGGTTAAATGGGAAGATAGATACCGTCGAAGTGCCGCCTGCTGCGAGTGCAAGTGATGATCCGGATCGAGATGGGTCGCCAATGAAATTCCCACAAGTCTGGTGGACCATATGGAGTTCCATTTGTTGAATTATTTTAAACCGGGCATAGGGCGGGAAACACAGGCCAGTGAAAAATCGCAGAAGATCTTTCAGAACATTCAATGCACTGGATGCCATTTCCAAAATTTTGTCATTGGGAAAGATCGGTGAGTAGCTGATGTGGAAACCACCTATGACCGCCGACGAGGGATATTTAATCACCTGTTTGCCGTGGCGACTCCCCTGTTCCAAGAAGTCCGTGGCGGGTTCGCTTTCCGCGAAAAAGCCAAATGGCCAGCGGGTTGTGGTCAAGAAAATCTATGCGGATTTTTAACGCCATGACTGAGGCCCAAACTATTTGCAACGCAATTTTTATGGCACGTTGACTAAGGAGTTTATCACCGAACCTCAATGGGGAGTGGGTAGGACTGCCCCTTACGGGCATGACGGGCCGAGTATCGATCTGTGGTCGGTCATCATGGGGCACGGAGGGGAAGCAAAAATGCTCGAGATCGTTTTGCCCGGTTATCGGATGAAAGTCAGGGCCAGGTTGTCAATTTTCTACAGACGTTGGTCTTGTTTTCGCTAGACGATACGGCTTCCCATTTAAATCCCGGGGATTCTCAAACCCAGAAATTCCCGCAGTACGGACATGGCAATATTGCGTTGCCTGCGTTATTCAACAATCCGAGCGATTTGGAGTAAAGAGGTTTTTCTCCGTTCCTCTGTGCCTATAGGGATCAAGCCCGTGAGCCACAAGCTCACGGGCTTGAAAAACGCCCTCTGGCCATTGGGAATGTTCCCCAATGCCTTCCTCATTTTTGCACGGTGTGAAATCTAAACCGGGAAGAGCAGAGCCCCTTGTTTTTCAACTTCCTTGCTTCTCATTGCTCTCACTTTTCGCCTCATCACTCATTTTTACGAGTTTCAAAGCAATGCTGAAGGTCTATATTAAGCATTATCGGCGGTCAACAATCACAACACGTATCAGTTAGGAATTGGAAGAAGGCCTTCCTTGCCTACAAGAATGGCCTGGGTTATGGCAGAAGGGTGAGTTAGTTATTCTCAAAGGCTTGGCGGGTGGCGAAGACTTCACCAGGATGGATCAGGAGCAAACAATTCCCATCAACGGGATCCTTGTGAAATAAGGCGAAGGTCATGCAGAGCTGTGGAGTTGGTTCAGGAGGAAACTGTAACAAGATGGGAACATCCACTAGCGGAGTTGGTTCTTTCAGGCTGGCCAACCGGAGGCGCACAGCCACCAGGGTATCGCGTAGGCGGGTTTGAATACTCTCATCTGTAAATTCGGGGGAAGGGGTGATGTATTGATCCCAGAGAGGGTTAGTCATGCCTACACAGAAATCCAGACCCACACTTTGAGCGATTGGCGTGACGTCTTTGAGTATTCCTGACTCAATGGCTTCCTTTCGGGATCGAATCGGGAGTGATGCAAATTCTGCAGGAATATCTCCGGAGCTGAGTGAAAGCGCTACCTGGGATGGTGCGGAGAAATCTGGAGGCAAAAGATCCGATCCCTCCTCCGACTCGGAAGGTTCCTTGTCTGGAGGAATAGGATGGCTTAGGGGCTTTTCACCTAATGCTTGAAGAAGACCTTCATAGACGGCTTTGGCAGAATCCGTCCATGAATCATCCATTGGCAACCCCCGAAAGGCCGCCTCAGAGGCTTTTTTCTCATCATGGGTTAACACGCGTCCTTGAGTCATGCTTTAAAGATAAGGCAAATATCCCAGAAGTCAAGAGTGGAAAATTTCTGTTCCTCAATAAGCAGGAAGGGAAAAACGGAAAAACTCACGAATTCAGTCCATGAGAATCAGGTAACGGTTCAGCTGGCGCAGTCATGGATGGCATCTGCCGTGTAGATGTCTCGTTGACGATGTTTACCGAAATGTCGCTTCCAAATCACGATCTAACGTCAGGACGATAATGCGTTCTTCAATCCGGGTATCGATATCCGTAAACAGGGCAGTCGTTTCCGCTCCGGTGATCTCCAACATTTCACGACAGAGTTGCTCTCTTCCTTGGGAAATGAGATTTTGGCGCATTTGTTTAACCATTCCAATGCCTTCTTCACTCTTGGCCAGTTGGCGTTCGGCCGGCGTGAGGACGCCTTTGAGCCGAATAAGGATAGTGTCGCGTAGAATGCTGGCTCGAACATCGGTGGGACCCCGGCCCATGAATTCCTGCTCAAATTTAATGATGGCATTTCGGATCGCCGATTCCATTTCACCTCGTGTGAAGCTGGGTTTCATACAGTGACCCTTTACGGCAAGACCGGCCTTGCCCATCAACAACAGAACCTTCACATTCCCTGAGGAGTGAATCTCAGGAGCTTGAGGAACAGCCTACCCCCCTGATATAAGCGTATTGTTCATGTGAGGTCAAGAAGAGAGCGGGTCGTTCCCTCGAATGTCTGAGGAGGGTGGTATCTGTGCTGGTTTTGACCTTGAGCGTCGAATGGGTTTGTCTGATCGCTTGCATCAATCACGATGGGATGGAGGTAAGCGATAGAATAAGCCAACCGAATGATCTTCTGAAATTAGCAAGGGGGACGTTTCTCGGTTGGCTTTTTTATTGTGGAATAGTTAATCGCGCGCTTCGTATCACGTATAGCTTCTTCAAACATTTTCTGACGATTTTAGATGGATGGGCTCTTGGAAAAGTGGAGATGGGGCAATGAACCACGCTGATCAAGATCGTCCATCCGTGACGAATTGGCGATGGCTTCGAGAAATCGTTGCCGAGGCGTGTCGACCCATTGGGCCGTATTGGCCGATGAAAACGTTTGCTTACTACAATCCCATTCGGGACCTCGAGCATTTACCGTTTGCCCAGGCGATTGCGGAAGCGCATCAGTTGCTGGGTGCCAAGGGGTTTCTGCCTGTTGAAGAATATCGCCGATTTTTTCATCAAGGTCGAATTACCCAGACCGCTGTTGAACGGGCTCTTCAGCGTGTCGGTCCTTCTCTCCCTTCTCAGGCGACTATTCAAATTGGTGGGCGCACCATTCACGCGAGAGATATCTGGCGGATTCATGCCATTTACGGCATTGAAGAGTTAAATCCTGTCCTCCTGACTTGGACCATAGAATTAGAGGGTGCGACAAAACGGTTCCGGTCCGATCTTCCCGAGGATTCTCGAACATCCATTATTGACCAAACGATTCGGGAGTGCGAGAAGTGCCGACATGATCCGGAATCCGCCTATCTGCACAACCTCTGGAAAAGTTCGTTGGCAGCCTGCCACTTGTCTGACCCTGTGTCGGGTACGGCTTCTTTTCATGCACCTGGTCTTAGTCGGAGCTCTGCTTCAACAAGAGAAGAAGCCCATTCTGTCCCGGTTGATTTACCCGCAGACAGGACGTTGGGTGATTGGCTGGATCGGGTAACGGGGAGCGTGCTGGTTGAGACCATCAATACCCACATGATCAAATGGATTGCGGCATTTGTTGACGAGGGAGTTGCCGGATGGAGCATGCCTTCAAGAGAGAATGGATTTTATGCTGCATGGCGAGAACTGGCGCAAGGGGATCTCTCAGGCAAATTTCTCGGGATCCCTCATCTTCGACAAAAATTCCGCGAACTTTCCGATGAACCAGAAGAGATGTTGTGCAAACATCTCCAGGATCTCAATATCCCGAAGGAGCGATGGCCAGAGTATCTCTCGCGGCATCTGGCCCAATTGCCCGGATGGGCAGGGTTTATTCGCTGGCGTGGAGACCATTCCGGGTATCCTGCCCAACAACGATACCCCATCGATCCTCTGCAATATCTGGCCGTCCGGCTCTTTTATGAATCGGGAATGGTGGAAGGACTCTGCCAACGGGAATGGGGCATCAAGGGGACGTTACCTGCACTACTAGCCTATTGGAACGAACATCGTGAGCATGAACAGGAGTTGAGCCTCCCTTCTTCTCACCCCACCGACCCTAATATTTACGGGGTGTGTCATCAGGCTTGGCGACTTTTTCACCTGGCTCAGTTTTTGGAATTGACTCCAATTGAGGTACACGAATTGTCTTACACCGACATTTCAACCCTACTGGAATGGCTGGATCTCTTTCCCCAATCTGCACATGGACCGGTATGGCTTGAAGCGTATGAGGACGTCTATCGGGAGTATTTGCTGGGGAACATCAGCGGACATCAAGCGGTGGCACCCGTTACCAATGAGCGGCCGCGGGCGCAAGGGATTTTTTGTATCGATGCTCGGTCAGAGTCGTTTCGTCGTCATCTTGAAGCTCAGGGGCCGTATGAAACCTTTGGGTATGCCGGGTTCTTTGGGGTACCCATGAGTCATGTAGCATTTGATAGCCACGACCATTTGGCCTTGTGTCCCATTTTGTTGGCACCGAAATCGGAAGTGATCGAAGTTCCCCGAATAGGTCAGGATGATAGGGTGAAGGACTATCTTTCAGGGACCCGGTGGCATCAACTCAGTCATCACCTCTTTCATGATCTGAAGCACAATCCATTTGCCTCCTTTATGCTGATTGATGTGCTAGGAATGTTTTTTAGCGTCGGGTTGGTAGGGAAAACGCTGTTTCGAACCTCCTTCGACACCGTCAAACAGTGGCTGCAGCAGTGGCTCGGGAGCACCGTGGCCACGTATATTCCTGTTGAGCCTTCAGGTAAAGACGAGCAGGGAACGCAGCGTTTGGGAGAACTGACGCAAGGTTTCACCCCATTGGAGCAAGCGGCCTTTGTGGAGGGCGGATTGCGTGTGATCGGCCTCACGAAAAACTTTGGCCGGTTTGTGATGGTCTGCGGTCATGGAAGCCAATCCGATAATAATCCCTATTATGCGGCCCTGGACTGTGGCGCATGTGGAGGCAGTCATGGTGACCCGAATGCTCGTGTCTTTGCCGCCATGGCCAATAATCCAGAGGTTCGGCAAATTCTGAGCGATCATGGTCTGGTCATTCCAGAGGACACCTGGTTTCTTCCCGCCAAACACAACACGACCACAGATCGAGTGACGTTGTATGACCTTGTCGATGTTCCTGCTACCCATGGAGAGGATTTAGCACTGTTGGTGAGGGACTTGGAGCAGGCTGGCACACATCAGGCATTGGAACGATGCCAGCGAATTCCCGGTGCTCCGACAGCGGTGTCTCCAAATGAAGCGTTCAAGCATGTCAGACAACGGAGCATGGATTGGGCTAATTCCCGTCCTGAATGGGGATTGTCAGGGAACGCCGCCTTTTTGATTGGAAGGCGGGCTCTTACCAAGGGTCTGGATTTGGAAGGGAGAGTCTTTTTGCATTCCTACGACCCTGGCTCAGATCCTGATGGGAGTTTTCTTGAAAAAATCATGACCGCACCTCTCATCGTGGGCGAATTGATTAACCTAACGTATTACTTTTCGGCGGTGGATCCTTGGGCCTATGGGAGTGGGAGCAAGGTCATTCACAATATGGTTGCCGGAGTTGGTGTGATGTTAGGGAGCCAAAGTGATCTGCAAAAAGGCCTTCCCCTCCAATCGGTAAACGATGGGGCGCGGCACTATCATGAACCCATGCGCTTACTCGCCATCATTGAGGCGCCGCGGGATCGAATACGGTCCATCATTCAGAAACACGTTTTGCTTCAGCATGTCTTCCATAACCAATGGATGAATGTCATAGCGTGTGATCCAGACTCCAAAGGCTTTTCACGGTATCTCGCTGATTCAACTTGGGAACCAGTCACGGTTACAATATGATTTCACGATGAGAAGGAAAGTCTTTTTGACTTTTGCCGTGCTTTGAATTCCTGATCGAATTCCACATCATCTCCGATGAGAGATTTGTATTCCCTAGGGCTTTCGGTTCCATCTACAGGATCAAGTGCTCCCAAGTAGGTTGGTTAAAGACTCCAATCGAACATATCCCTTTGATTCGGAGTTGTGGATTGAAGAGAGTGCCTGGTATAAGGTCAGAGGCTTGCGTATTGTTGAAAAGGATGAGGCCCCTCTTTTTATCGGTCGCAGACCGAGTAGGGAGAGTGGGAGCATCCGGTTTTCCGAAACATCATTCATCATGGCCGTAGGGTTCCCAGCATTTCGTGAGTTACGGATAGGCTGGAGACAGTACAAGCCAACCAGGTTTTTTGAACACCTCATTCGAAAAACATTTGGTTGGCTTTTTTTTTACCTTATCGGGTTCATGGAGTTGAGAAGTTCAGCTTGTGGTCTGAGGATAGCGCAGGATGAAGTCTTCTTTTCCGAAACAGTTTATCGCTAACACCCTGGCCCTATTTTGTGTCTGGCTCGTGTTATCAGGGAAGTACGACAATTTTCACCTCGTTCTTGGATTCATGGTCTCTTGTGGAGTCGCGTGGTTAAACACGGGATTCCCTCATTCTCCCTTTCACCATTTCCCATGGGCCCGTGTGGTGCTGTACAGCCCCTGGCTCTTTCTACGGGTTGTTGAGAGTAGTCTGCATTTGACGAAACTCATTCTGAATCCCTCGTTACCCATTAAGCCCATACTCATTACCTATCGGTCTCATTTAAGACATCGGGGCGCGATCGTTCTGCTTGGGAATTCTGTGACCCTGACGCCTGGCACCATTACCGTGGAAGTCAACGGCAATGCATTCTTGGTGCATGCCATAGATGAGACAGCAGGGAAGGATCTCACCACCGGTCGGATGGAGCGCCAGCTTGCCTGGGTCTTTCAGGAAGACACGAATCAGCGATGATCAATTTTTTTCTGTTTCTCTTAATCATTTTATCGGTCCTCATTCTCGTGTATTTGTACCGAGTGATCCAGGGTCCGACGGTGTTTGATCGGGTATTAGGATTGAATGGAATTTCGACCAAAGCCATCATTCTGGTTGTGGTGATGGGCACGGTGTATGACCGTGTGGAGATGTTCGTGGATATCTCCACGGGGTATGCGCTTCTGAACTTGGTTGGGGCGTTTGCCATTGCCAAGTTTCTTGAGCAACGAGGTGCACCCTAAATGGTCATCCTTGCTGTCGGGTTAATTCTGTTTGGCGTATTCTTTCTTGTGGTTGCCGCGATTGGCACGCTTAGACTCCCCGACGTGTTTACGCGATCTCATGCGGTCTCTCTGACCGATTCCTTAGGGGCGATTTGCGTCCTCGCGGGCCTTTCTATTTATCAGGGATTCGGGATCAATATGTTAAAGATCCTCGTTGTCCTGGTCTTGCTCTTGCTTCTGAATCCGGTCATTGCTCATGCAACTGTCCGAGCGGCGTATCGGGCGGGCGTGAAACCTCAGACAGAGGAAGACCAATGATGTATTCGGTGAACATTGTCTTGCTGTTACTCCTGGTCCTCACGGCGGCCAGCGCGACATTTTTGGTGAAGGAATTGATGAGTTCTGTGTTCATTCTCGGTTCGTACAGTTTCTTCCTGGCTTTGGTTTGGGCCTGGCTGGGCGCGGTGGATGTGGCATTTGTGGAAGCCGTGATTGGGGCCGGGTTGGCTACCGTGTTGTTTCTCATTACGTTGTTTGATACCGCCCCCAAAGATAGCCGTCTTCGTCGTCCTCCTCCTCCCCTGGCTGGAGTGCTCGGACTGCCCATGCTGGGCCTTCTTCTGTTATTAGCGGCCAATGATCTTCCACGGTTCGGCGACCCAACCTCACCGCCAAATGTGCATATCTCTCCTGTGTACTTACAGCAAAGTTATGCGGACACTCTCACGCCGAATGTGGTCACGTCGGTTCTGATGGACTATCGGGGATTTGATACCTTGATTGAAACCGTGGTGATTTTTACGGCCGGCATTGCCTGTGCGTTGTTATTAAAGGAGCCCGGCTCATGAAACAGATGCACGACAGTATTATTGTTCAGACCATGAGTCGCTTGCTCATTCCTTTGGCCCAGTTGTTTGCTTTGTACGTTTTATTCTTCGGCCAATATGGTCCGGGGGGGGATTTGTAGCCGGCGTCATTTGGACGACCAGTATGATCTTGACCTTTTTGGTGTTTGGGCTGAAGTCCCCTCAGGGGCGCCTGGTGGAAAAGGCGTTGCATGGTGATGGAGTGGGATTGATCATTTTTGTGGGAGTCGGAGGCTTATGCCTCATTGGAGGTGGGGAATTTCTGAACTATGCCAATTTGGAGATTCCGGGTTTGGATGCTCCCACACGTCGGTATATGGGGATTCTCCTGGCACAAATCGGAGTGGCCGTGGATGTTGCAGTGACCGGGATCTCTATCGTTCTTAGCTTGGCCTATCACGACACCGAGCAGGAGTATGATGTTTGAGTTGATTGGGGGGTGGCTGCAGCGCCCCAATTACATCGCCTTCGTGCTGCTGTTTCTGTGGGGCATCTATATTATGGTGACCCGGTACAATCTGGTGAAAAAACTCATCGGGATGTATCTCATGCAAACCAGTGTCATCTTCTTCCTCGTGACGACCAGTGCCAAGCGAGGCGCCACGGTGCCCATCCTGCTTTCCACCACCGAGGTTATTCAGCCGGAAGTCTATACGAATCCCCTCCCTCACGTGCTGACATTGACCGCTATTGTGGTGGGCGTTGCCACCCTGGGAGTCTCTTTGGCCCTAGCTGATGCCATTTATAAAAAATATGGCAGTCTGGACGAAGAAGAAATTCTCAAAAGGATGGAATGACGCAACACCTTCCCGTGCTCCTTTTTCTGTTGCCTTTAGGTTTGGCCATTTGTCTGCCGTTAATCGGGCTCAAACACCGGGAATGGTGCCGCTTCTTAGCGATTGGTGTTGTGGCGGGAATGGTCCCGGTCTCGGTCGCCAATTTGATAGGAGTTCTTCAAACCGGGACGATCCATTATGAGTTTGGGGGATGGGCCGCTCCAGTCGGGATTGAGTGGGTGGCTGACGGATTAGCCAGCGTCATGACTGTGGCTCTTAGCCTCGTCGCTTTGGTGTGCATCATCTTCCTCAGTTCGGTTTTGTTTCCCTATCTTGGCAGCCGGATTGTCCCGTTTTATACGCTGGTGTTGTTATTGATAGCCAGTCTGATCGGGATGGTGTTTGCCGGGGATCTCTTCAATCTCTTTGTCTTTTTGGAAGTGTCGGCCTTGTGTGCGTATGCCTTGGTAGGGTTGGCCGGTGGAAAGGCTCTCGTCGCGGGTTTTCGATATTTGATTCTAGGTACGTTCGGAGCTTCGTTGTATCTCCTGGGAGTGGGGTACCTGTATGCCGAAACGGGTACGCTCAATATGGCGGACTTGGCTCAGCGTCTGCCGCCTTTGGTGACCTCCAGAGCCATCGCCGTCGGAGTCCTGTTCATGTTTATTGGGCTGGGCATCAAGATGGCGTTGGTGCCCCTCCATGGGTGGTTGCCGGATGCCTACACGTATGCTCCGGACAGAGTGTCACCCATGCTGGCTTCGTTAGTGACCAAGGTGGCTTTGTATGGATGGATCCGCATTATGTTTTGGGTGCTCGGAGTCCATGCAGTGGTTTACCAGATCCCCATCCTGTTTTTAGTGGGGGTGTTGGGCGCGCTTGCCGCCTTGATTGGCGCATTCCTCGCCTTGTCCCAGGTAGAGATCAAACGCATGTTTGCCTATGGAGGACTTTCGCATATCGGGTTGGTTCTGGTGGGGATTAGTCTCGGGAATCAAACCGGATTTGTCGGAGGAGTGTTTTATCTCTTGAATGATGCGGTGATGCAGGCAGGATTGTTTTTCTGGGCAGGGGCGATTATTCATCTCTATGGGGTTCGAACTATTGAGGACCTAAGTCGATTGTATGGGGGACCGGGATGGATGTCGGTAGCCCTGGTGGTCATAGCCCTGTCGATGATCGGGATTCCTCCCACCGGAGGGTTTTTTGGAAAATGGTATATCATTCTTGGCGCGGTGGAAGCGCAGAATTACCTGGCTATTGGGGCAGTGCTCATTGCGACCCTGTTGACTCTGGCCTATTTCATGAAGTTGTTTGAACGGGTGTTTCGTGATCGGTCAGTCCAGCAGCCTCCCCTCATACGTGAGGTTCCGTTGGCGGTACGGATTAGTCTCGGCGCGACATCGGTGGCGGTCATTGTTTTGGGGCTGATGAGCGATCACATTGTCAGCTTTCTCCTCAAAAACGCGGTTCCACCCGGGCTTTAGCAGGATTGGGGTAATGGTGTACTCCTGATATGACATTTTTCATCCTCATTCCCCTCCTTCCTCTGATGGCTGTTCTGATTCTCGTGCTGGGGAAACCCTGGCTGGGGGAGCAAGGCCATAAGATCGGTATCCCGGCGATGGCCCTATCCTTCGCCTTTTCCACCATCGCGTTTGCTCAAGTGGCATCTGACGGAGCATTCTCCGTTCCCTTGTATCGACTAATCCATTCCGGAGATCTCGTTGTCGATTTGGGGCTCTACGTCGACCAGCTCACCGTGTTGCTCCTGCTCCTGGTCACCGGTGTGAGCAGCGTGGTGCATGTGTACGCGTCCCGCTATATGATCGGCGATCCTCGGTATAACCGTTTTTTTGCGGTCATTGCTCTGTTCACCTTTTCCATGATCATGCTGGTCATGAGCAATAATCTGCTCATGATGTATGTGTTTTGGGAAATCATGGGGATCTGCTCCTATTTATTGATTGCTCATTGGGGCGAACGGCAGTCATCTGCTCAGGCCGCCACCAAAGCCTTTTTAATGAATTCGGTTGCCGATGTGGGGTTAGGCTTTGGAGTCATTCTGACCTATTCCACCTTTGGAACGCTGGATATCCAGACGATCTTAGCGGAAGCCCAGTCCATACAGGGAAACACGATCAACCTGTTCGGCTGGCTCGGGTTGGACGTTCACATTCACGTCTTAACTCTCATTACCCTCTTTTTATTCATGGGGGCCATGGGAAAATCCGCACAAGTGCCCTTCCACGTCTGGCTACCCTTTGCCATGGAAGCGCCCACGCCAGTTTCGGCCTTGATTCACGCCGCAACCATGGTGAATGCCGGACCCTTCTTGTTGGTTCGCATGAGTCCGTTAGTGATGCTTTCGCCTGAAGCCATGACCGTCATTGCGGTGATAGGGGGTATGACAGCGCTCTTTGCGACCCTGGTCTCCTTGACCCAGGTGGATATTAAACGCATGCTCGCCTTTTCCACGATTGGTCAAATCGGTTTCATGATCATGACCTGCGGAGTCGGGGCCTTTGTGGTGTCTATTTTTCATATGCTGGCCCATGGATGTTTGAAGGGGTTTTTATTTTTATCGACGGGAAATGCCCTTCGTTCGGTCGGCTCGCATGGACATGAACCAACTTCGTTTTCCCCACATGCGCCCTCAACCCATTCCTTGTGGCCATTCCTGTCAGGGGCGGTGCTGTTAGCCTGTCTTCCCCCGTTTCTTATTTTCTCAGGGCCCTATGAACAATTGTGGATGGCTCAACCGGGAGCCCCAGCTCAATGGACATTTTGGATTCTGGGATCTCTGACGGTATTTTTCTCAGCCATGTATGTCATACGTGGCGTCCTGGTGTTGTTTTATCAACCTCTATCGACAGCCTTTGGAGATGGAATGGAGGGGCAAGCCATGCAGCCTCGTTTCTTTTCCCCCATTCATCTTCTGGGAATCTTGGCTGGCATCGGAATCGTTGGAAGCCTGTTGCTGATCTTGTGGAGTTGGTTTGCGCAATTTCTGTCGCCGGTCGTGGGACATCGGACGGCTCTTATTTTAAAAGAATCCTCGAGTGGGACGGGCTTGCAACTCATTCTTGCCCTTGCTGTGGCTGTTGGTGGCGTAGCAGTGGGGTACTTTTCATTGACAAAATTTTCTGGATCCTGGTTTCAACAATCGGAAATGGGCAAGCGCTGGTATGTCCATTTCCTGAATAAATTGTATTTCGACGAAATGTATGAGGCGTATGTTGTGCTGCCAACTCTCCGGTTTTCCCGATGGCTGTGGCGGGTTGTCGACCGGCAGGTCTTTGACGCGCTGATCATGGGAGTTGCAAATGTGTCGGTGGTAACCGCGAAGTGGTTGTGGCGAGTGGTGGATCTTCGGGGGATTGATGGGCTGGTGGTGGGTTTAGGCCGGAATAGCGTAGGAATGGCCGGGTGGCTCTGGCGGGTGGTGGACCTTCGTGGTGTGGACCGGGTAGTGGTGGGGATCGGGAAACAAAGCCTTGGGATTGCCAACTGGCTGTGGAAAGCAATCGACATTAAAATTCTCGATAAAAATGTGAATCGTGCAGGGGGTCAGGCCAAGGCCACCGGGGACATGATGCGTGAACTGGAACCTCGCACGTTACAGCACCACTTGCTGGTGATGATTTTCTGGCTTATTTTTGGGATTTTGCTGGTGTTTTTGTTTGTCCTGTAATCCGCAGGTAGCTTGTCAGAGATCTGGGGACAAGGAGCACAGCACTGAAATTCAATGACACTAAATGTCAAAAACAAAAGGGCGTCTTTCATGCCTTGGTGGTGTCATGATCGGCATGTCATGAAGGGAAGGCTATGAACACGATTTTCACTGAACATCTCTTGAGTGTCATGATTGTCATTCCGTTTTTGGGTATTGCGATCATTGCCTGTATTCAGGATCAGGAATGGATTCGGCGTGTGGCTCTCGGGTGTACGCTGGGGGCTGGTGCTCTCTCATTGGTGCTGTTGAAAGAATTTGATTTTTCCACGCAAGGCATGCAATTTGTGGAGCGGATGGCATGGATGCCGACCTTCAATATTCAATATGCAGTCGGGGTGGATGGGATTAGTCTTCTCCTGGTTTTGCTCACGACGCTGCTCTGTCCCTTTTGCGTACTCTGCTCCTGGAAATCCATTACGACACGTGTACGCTCCTTTATGGCGATGATTCTTTTGGTCGAAGGGGCCATGATTGTGGTGTTCACCGCCCTTGACCTGTTTTTGTTTTTCATGTTGTGGGAAGTCACGATGATTCCCATGTATTTCATGATCATTTTGTGGGGTGGCCCCCAACGAATTGCGGCCGGCATCAAATTCGTCTTGTACAGCTTGTCAGGAAGCCTGATTTTACTCTTAGCGATACTCGGGTTGTATGTCGAAGGGGGGCGGACGTTCGATATTTTGGCCTTGGCCGAGAAAACCTATTCCCCCGACGCCCAGTTTTGGATATTTCTGGCTTTCTTTTTAGCCTTTGCTATTAAGTTACCCATGTTACCGTTTCACACATGGCTGCCGGATGCCCATTCCGAAGCCCCCACTGCCGGAAGCGTTCTTTTGGCAGGGGTGCTCTTAAAAATGGGTGGGTATGGATTTTTACGATTTTGTTTGCCCATGTTTCCTGAGGCCTCAGTGACCTTTGCCCCGTATATCTTATGGTTGTCCGTGGCGGGTATTGTGTATGGGGGGTATATGGCCTTGGCCCAGTCGGATCTGAAAAAGCTGGTGGCGTATTCGTCCATTTCGCATATGGGATTTGTGACATTGGGAATTTTCGTGTTCAATAACCATGGTATTCAAGGAGCCATCTTGCAGATGGTGAACCATGGGATTACCACAGGAGCCCTCTTTTTGGCTGTCGGGCAATTGTATGATCGAACTCATACCCGGTCGATTCACGATTATGGAGGATTGCAAAAATCGATGCCTCGATTTGTGGCGCTTTTTTGTCTGTTTTCAGTGGCATCCTTTGGATTGCCTGGTACATGTAATTTTATCGGAGAATTTTTGGTCTTGGTCGGAACATCCTTTAAAAGCTATGTGATGGTGCTGTTGTCCATGGGGGGCATTGTCCTCGCTGCGGCGTATATGCTCTGGATGCTCCAACGGGTGGTGTTGGGTCAACCCAAAAATCCCACCATCTCACAACTCCCGGATTTGAGTATACGAGAGTTGGCCACGGTGATCCCTCTTGCGGTTCTAGTCTTGGGGATCGGCTTGTATCCGTCTCCGCTCATGGAAATGATGGATTCCAGCGTCACGCACCTGGTTCAACATATGGCCCAATACCAGGTGGGAATGCTCCACGAGGTGGCGATTCGATAACGGACGAGGCCAGTCTTCGGGACAATCGAAGTGCTCAAGACGAAGACGATACATCCAGAAGAGCCTATGTCGGGACAGCATGGTCCCGGTGGGTGAGCACGCAAGACGACAGTCAAACTTCTCCCCCCCAATCGACCCCTTCGCTTCTCCTTTTTCCCATCATCTTTCCGCATTCATCTTCAGTGAATTGAAACGGCGTCAGTTGTGGTCGTTGGGAAATATTGAGAGGCCATTCTGACTTCTTCAAGCGATTTTTCCCGTGTTCTTGCTGGTTTTCTCAAGTGTCCTATCAAGAATGCCGAGAATAATCTTCTCTGCTCTCTTCGAAGGTGAAGATGGTATTCAGCAGAGTAGATTGAAACAATGCAGGCCCAAAGTTACAAATCAGTCTTGAATCCTCAGGCGTCATTGATGGCAGAGAACCTGGGGTGAGGAGAGGCGGTGAACGTGAAGGAGCATGCACCATGAAACTGGTCAATACTTTACTTGTGGTAGTGGCGTGTACGGTTGTGGTCGGGTGTGTGAGTCAGCAATCACATGAACGTGCTCTTCAAGAATACGAAGAGAGCCAAGAGTTCACCACAGCAGAACTTGAGCGGTTGCAGCAGGAAGTCACTCAGCTTCAAGAAACCAAGTCGGCCCTCGAACATACCGTTGAGGTGCAAGACCAAATCAAGGAAGAACAATTAGCAGCGGTTCAGCAGGAAGTCCAAGCGCTGTATACGCAAATCCGGAAACTAGATAACACGTCAGGAGCCGCTTCTCTGACCGATCCTCTTTTTGGGGGGGAGCCGGCGGATTTTCATGATTTGGCAGCTGCCCTCACAAAAGTCAGGTCGGGTTTAGATGGACAAATCGCCCAGATGGCTTACCTTCGTGAACAGAATAGTCTGTTGGGGAAAGACCTCTCGGCTCTGGAAGCCAGACTCAAAGAAGTGGAGCGGTTAAAGCATGAATTGGAATTGGTCCGAAAAGCTCGTGAAGTTCAGGAAGCGCAACTGGCGAAGGTCAAGTATGAAGTGCTCACCGTTGGAGAAGAGATCGATCGCATTACCAAAGCACTAGAGGACAAATTTGGCAAAAGTCTGGTGGTGACTCAACACCATGATCGATTGGTGCTGACCATGCTGGGACAAGTCCTGTTTGAATCCGGTGAGGCGGATTTGACTCCTCTCGGGCTCAAGATCATGAAACAGGTGGGTCAGGTGTTAGCCACCTTGCCAGGGAAAAATATCCAAGTGGAAGGCCACACGGACAACCATCGCATTTATGGGCAACTGCAAAAACAGTATCCCACGAATTGGGAACTTTCAACCGCACGCGCCACCACGGTGTTGCGGTATCTGATTGAGCAAACCGGAATGGATCCAAAGCAATTTTCAGCGACGGGCTATGCCGATAAGCGACCGGTGATGACCAATGAGACCGAGGAGGGAAGAGCCCAAAATCGTCGTGTGGAAATTGTCCTCTATCCGGAACGAGTGATGCAGGACAATGAAACCGTTGCGACACTCGCCCCGTAATACAAGACAGGAACCACAGCAAACGACAGGGATTCAGAAAAAGGGTTTCTGATCGATCGCATTTCTCTTTCTCTCCTGCATCGAGCAGTCAGTCAGGCTTGCTGCAGGAGTGTCGTTTTGTGCCTTCCTGCCACTAAGGGGTCTTTCCAACAATTAATGCGCTGATGGTCCGGTGGGACTCCCGGAGGTACTCAGGCTATGGTGGTGAATGAGTCCGGTGTCGTAGAGATACGCGGTCGCCGGATCTAAGAAAAAATATACAGCCAATAGCCCCACACTCGCCATGGTCAGCGCATAGGGAAGCGCCATCCACACCATTTTCCCATAGGATAAGCGGATAACCGGAGCCAGAGAGGAAGTCAATAAAAATAAAAATGCGGCTTGTCCGTTTGGCGTCGCCACACTGGGGATATTGGTGCCGGTGTTGATGGCAACGGCCAACAGGTCAAATTGGTCACGGGTAATGGTGCCTGCCTGGAAGGCACGAAGTACTTCCTGAATATAGACTGTCGCAACAAAGACATTGTCGCTGATGGCCGAGAGAATGCCATTGGCCAGATAAAACATGCCGATTTGATGCGATCCTTCTAAACTTAATCCATATCCAATGATGCCCGAAAACAGGTTCTGGTCCTGGATGACGGCCACGATGGCAAAAAAGACGACAAGGAGGGCTGTAAAGGGAAGTGCTTCCTTGAAAGCCTCTCCAAGTTGATGCTCTTCGATGATCCCGTTAAAGGCGGTAATAAACACAATCACCGTCAGTCCGATGATTCCGACCTCGGCCAGGTGAAAGGCCAAAGCAAAAATCAGCCAAATCCCCGCAATGGCTTGAATGATCAGCCTCGCCGTGTCCCCGGAATCTCGTCGTTTCTGTTGTTCGGTTTCGAACTCCACCAAGATGTGGCGAACGGGATCCGAGAGTTGAAACCCATAATCAAACCATCGCATTTTCTCGACGATCAGACAGGTGGTTAATCCCATGGCAAAGACCGGAAGTGTGACAGGCGCCATGCGGAAAAAGAACTCCATAAATTCCCAGCCCGCTTTGTCCGCAATCAATAAATTTTGGGGTTCTCCCACGAGAGTACAGACCCCCCCTAATGCCGTTCCAACCGCTCCGTGCATTAATAAATTTCGAAGGAATCCTCGGAAATTGTCTAAATCTTCGCGGTGAAGCGAGGCGATGTCCTGGTCGCTCGTGGAATCATGGGAGGAATGAGAAGGCTTGCCCGACGCCACCCGATGGTAAATGTTATAGAAACCCAATGCGACGGCAATGATGACCGCAGTGACCGTCAATGCATCGAGGAATGCCGAGAGGAAGGCACCCATGAGGGAAAACAAGAGTGCCAACAAAATTTTTGAACGGACGCCCAAGAGAATTTTTGTAAACAGAAACAACAGCAAATCTTTCATGAAATAGATCCCGGCCACCATAAAAATCAACAATAGGATCACTTGAAAGTTATTGAGCGCTTCATGGTAGACCGTGGCCGGAGTCGTCATCCCCAGTAAGACGGCTTCGAGGGCGAGCAAGCCACCCGGTTGCAGTGGATAACTTTTGAGTGCCATGGCCAACGTGAAAATAAATTCCAGGATGAGAACCCACCCGGTATAAAAGGAACCAATGGTCATCAATAAGATGGGATTGAGAATTAAGAATCCCAGAATGGTCAGCTTGTACCAGGTTGGAGTGTGGTTCAGAAAATTCTGTATGAGCGCCTGAGGAACAGTCGTCTTCATAGCCGTTAGGTGACCTTTCGGACTGGGAGTACCAGATGGAGTCTGCCTGATTTAACCAATATCAATATGGTCAATACGTTGATTGGTGATCTCTCTTGTATCCGGGCCTTTGCCAGAATGAGTGAAGTGAGGAGTTGCTCAGCATACACAATGAATGCTCTTTTAGGAACAGGGAAGGGGCCATTGTCAAGAAACATTCCTCATGGGGGTTTTGGGTGTTCAGGTACGACTTCTCTGGGAGGGACATCGAAAGGATGGGTGGAGCCGCCTACATGAGCTGCGTGGCGCAACGCATCTAACCGAATGGCGTATCGATGTTCAGGTCGTACCTGATCGAGCACTCCGAGTCCTTTGAGGACACGAGCCACTCCCGGACGCATCCCCACGAAAAAGACATGCTGGTGATAGTTTTTCACCATCGCCAGCATGTCTTCGATCGCTAACGCAGCGGTTCCATCGATGGTGGGGACCGATGTGAGATCAAGAACCACGCTGGAAAAGGTATTGAAACCCTTCACAGATTCAAGCCGGCGGACCATGTCCTTAGCCGAGCCGAAACTCATCGGCCCATTCACATGGATCATCACGAGCCGGTCTTTATTACGCTCTAAGATGCGTTGTTCTTCAAGTAATAATGGTGCTTCTGTTGCTGATCCTGTGATGATGGTCAAGCTGTCAAGTTCCAGATCTGCCATCCGCTTCACAAACATGACACTGGCGAGAACAACCCCAATCCCCACAGCAGTAATCAAATCGACCAGGACGGTCACTAATAACACGACGACCATGACCAGGACTTCCGTCCGTGGGGTTTGCACCATATGTTTTAAAAAGCGCCAATCGATAATGTCGAAGCCAACCTTGATAAGGAGCCCGGCCAAAACCGCGAGGGGAATTTTTTCCGCCAGGGGTCCCAGGCCAAGTAAGGTGCCTAGGAGGACGACCGCCATGAACATGCCCGAAAGAGGGGTTCGGCCTCCGGTCCGAATGTTTGCCACGGATCGCATGGTAGCTCCTGCCCCAGGAATGCCTCCGAAGAACCCGGCTATCATATTTCCGATGCCTTGCCCCATCAATTCGCGGTTGGAATCATGTTGAGTCCGTGTCATATTGTCGCACACGAGAGAGGTGAGTAGACTGTCAATCGTTCCTAGCAAAGCCAGCACCAGAGCGGATTCCACCATGAGCAAGAGCGCATTGGTGTGCATCGTTGGCCAAATAGGTGTGGGGAATCCAGTAGGGACTTCTCCGATAATGGGAAGAGCGGGAAAAAAGACATTAGCCGCAATCGTTCCGACGATGAGAGCCAACAACACCGGAGGAAGACGTTTGCCGATAGAGGCGGGAGTGAGATACACAATGGCCAACGTAAGAGAACCAATCAACACGGCGGAGGGAGAAAAAGATGCGAGGTGCTCAGGCATCGCCAGGAGGTTGGCCATGACTTTGGACTTCGCTTCCAATCCTAGAAAGGGCGCAACTTGAAGAATGAGGATAATTCCTCCAATGCCGCTCATGAATCCTGAGATCACTGGATATGGCACCAAGGTGATATAGCGTCCAAAGCCCAGCAGTCCGAATAAAAGTTGAAATCCTCCCCCCAAGATGACGGCGGTAAAGGCCAAAGCCGGTTCGTCTTGAAATTTCAATATAATCCCGGCCATGACGACGGTCATCGGACCGGTCGGTCCCGAGGCCTGTGCAGGAGTACCGCCCAAGAGGGCTGCAAAAAACCCCACGAAAATTGCTCCATACAGACCCGCGATGGCCCCAAGCCCGGATGTCACTCCAAAGGCCAAGGCCAGCGGTAAGGCCACGACTGCCGACACTAATCCGCCATAGAGGTCTCCCCGTATATTATTGAAATGAAGGCCATGAACCCATGAAAGCATTGGATGACTCGCGTTTATATTGTTTTCATCTAGGAGCGAAACAGTTGCGTTCGATGATGGGTCAAATAGGCTTCGAGGAAAAGAATGGACAAATTCATGTCAATGGGTACAAATGAATCGGGCCGGAAAATGACTCACGGGGCTTCAACTATCCATCGGGAGAAGGCTTGGCGGTCCGCTGAATAAATTGGCCAATTTGAAGACCAATAGATGCAAACATGGCCAAGAGTTCTTTGTCAGGCTTTTGAATATCCCGGTGGAAGAATTCCATGACGCCAACAATGTTGGAGCCAGATTTAATGGGAAACGCAAATCCGGAATGGAGGCCTTCTTGTGCGGCAGCGTCAGCGCGCGGAAAATTCGGGTCGGACACCACATCGGTTATCCAGGACGGTTCGCCGCTTTTCCAGACCCGACCGGGTAATCCCACTCCTCGTGCAAACGTTATAGCTTGGGATTCCTGCTGAAAGGCATGCAGGTTTAAGTGAGGGGAATGCCAGACATTGAGGCAACGCAAGACCTGTTGCGAGGAGTCCAGTGTCCAAATAGCTCCAAGATCCCATCCTAAATTTTCACCAATGGCTTCCAGGATAAGGGAAGCAGCCTGTGTTAAGCCCGGTGACTCCGCAAGAACATTGGTTAAACTGTGATGGGTGGCCAAACGACGTTCTTTATGTTCCCGTTCGATAAACTGGCCAATTTGAAACCCGATATGTGAAAGCCTTTGAAGCAACATCTCATCGACTTCTTCAGGAAATGGAGCGAAAAACTCGAGAACCGCTCTGGTATTCCCAGCTAAACAAATGGGAATTCCGAATCCGGCGTGAAGCCCCACTTCCAGAGCCGTCTGGTTTCGAGGGTCTTTGGGGTAGTCAGCGAGGTCTTTGATCCAGATCGATTTGCGAATATCCCACACCTGCCCGGCCAGCCCTACATCAGGTGTGAGCGCCCAACCGGAGGTGGGTGATGACATTGCTTGGGCCTGTGGGGAGTCCGATGGCCAAATGGCGGTGGCTCCCAATGCTTGGCGTTGATAATCCATTCGCCAGAGGATACCCACTTTCCATCCCAGCGTGTCGCAAATGGCTTTGAGAATTTGGGGGTAGGCATCTGTAATATCAGACGCGGTGGTCAGGATGTCTGCGACCGCATCGTGTAGGGCCAGGCGTCGTTCTGCTCGTTTCCGTTCCGTGATATCAATACCAAACCCAATGAGGCCCTGTTGGTCGCCTTTCAATTTGCACAGGCAATTCAAAAACCACCAGGGTTTTCCCTGCAATATCCCCTTGCTCTCGTAGAAGACCGAATTGGCGACAGTTCCGTCCTTGACTTGGCTCTTGATCTGATCGGGGGGTTCCAGGGGAATACGTCCAATGGCCGTAAAATCTTTTAACCCGAAGCGAGTCAGGCCGCGACCGATGGACTCATGCATGATGCCGTCTTGATCGATTCGAAATGCCACGGCCGGCATATTCGACAAAATGCCGGTCAACATGGAACTCTGATCGCGAGTTGCCGCATCAGCCTCTCTCACCTGCATGGCTAATAGGGCTGTGGACCAAATGGCGAATAGGGCAATGGAGCGATTGGTGATGCCGATCCAAGGTTCCGTCCCGGCTGGAGATAAACTGTAACCCACGATTGTTAAGACCGTACACAAGCTGGCGAGACGCAACGAGTCATTTTTTTCTGGGGATCGAAGGGCAATTAACACCACGGCGACATAGGGGACCGCTTCGGCAACTCCTAGTGGGAGGAAGAGGTCCACGACGAACACGACGGTGGCGACAAGCAGGGCGAGCCCGAGAATTTGCCCACGGTTTTTTTGAGGACCTTCAATCGTGCTTTGTAGGGTCAGCGGATTTGGCATGGGGTGACAATGGTATACATAAAAAGTTGGGGACACAACACGAAATATTCCATAGCATTCCCTCAAAATGCCTGGGTACTACGATACGAAAAGTGCGTCAGCGCGGGCAAGAGGAATCAGGAGAAATTGATGGCCTATGCCGTCCGTCAAGAGAGCTTCATGTTGGAGTGAGACATGCTTTGGCCTGAGGAGAATCTGTATGAGAACCACAAGGTCCGGAAATGGCTCCATAGGCTCGACGGCCTTTTTCCTCTTATGCGAAGATGACGAACGGAGGTATGATAGATCATACGCGTATGAGTTCCCCATCTCCTCACGTCCTTATCTATCACGTTGCCGGGTTGGATGACCGTGACCGTGGGTTTAGTCGGCAAATCCATGTCATTCCCCGTGATGGAGGATTTCAGGCCAGGCTCCGCTATGAATCGCTTCAGATAGATGTCGACCCAGTTCCCACCGAAAACCAGGTCCTGCAAGGTCTCATTCACGTGTTGCATGATAGAGGCTATCGGCAATTACGAACCCAACACATCTTTATTGGTGAGCAGTATCTTGGGAATCAGGAGCTGTGGGTGGAGTATCCGGATCCCGAGGCTCCTCTCGAAACAAGGAAAACATGGTTGGCTTGGCTTCGCCAGATCGTTGGTCGTTCCTCACTCTCGTAGGTCTCCTTGTATCGCAAGGCCAAGTTTTGTGAGTGAGGACGGTCTAGGGATGCCTTCCTCTGGAGCGATTATGTGGATCCGGCCAGAGTGTGCAGAGCTCCGACTCCGGATTCTGCGGGAGAGGCAGAAGGAAAGTAACTGATGATTCGACGAGGGTTGAGGCATTCTCTGATTTTGGGAGAAAGATCAACCGGTCGAATGGCACTGACAATACTGAGATCTTCATCCTCTTTTGCCAGGTTCAGGACAATTAGCTCATCGGGAGAGGCGAATTCATCATAGATGAGGACAATCGGCCGGAGCCGGTTAGCCAGATTCACGCTGGTCACGATGCCGATTTTCTGATTACTCAAGTTGACCAGTGAGCCTGGAGGATAGACTCCCAACTGTTTGATCAACGAGACTATCGCGTCATGCCATAACGTGTGTCGACATTTCACATATAAATAGGAGAGAGCCTCTGAGGGAATAAGAGATTTGGTGGGATTTGGCTGATGGCACAGTTCGTCATACTCATCCACCACCATGACAATTTTGGCAAACTTGCTGATTTGGTCGTCTTTTTTCCCTGTTGGAAATCCTGACCCATTGAGGCGTTCATGATGTTGGCGAATCACCTCAATGGCTTCATAGGGAAAGTTGGGAAGTTTGTCGACCATCTCTACCCCGAATTTCGGATGAATACTTAAAAAGTGTTTACGCTCGGAAGCAGTCATGGACCCTTTTCGTAATAATTGCTCTGCCGGAAATTTCAGTTCGCCGACATCGTGAAACAGGGCCCCGAGAGCCAGCTTTTCAGTCGCTTCCCGTGAGAATTTTAAGTCCTGTCCGATCATCAGAGATAATGAACAGACATTGAGTGCGTGAAGAAAAAATTCCTCGTTGGTTTCATTTGAGCCGATGAGGTTCAGCAGTGCTCGTGAGTTGTCAGCGACGTCGAGAATCTCATAGAGGTCTCCAACAATTTTCTGAGCCGTACGAAGTCCGCGAGGTCGGCCAGAGATCACATCTTGCATGACCTGTTTGCCTTCCAGCACCACCTCCTGGAATTGGCTGCCAACTTGTTTTAAATGTTCCTGGTAGGCCTGGAAGTCTTGATTCTGGTCAATTTTTCGTTGAATGAGATCTTCAGGGGAATCCTCTTGCTCTGGTGAAGCGGGTGCCGAGGGGACAGATTCACCCGAGGGGTCTTGTGGGGGGGCTGCAGGGTCTACGGCCGCTTTATGGATAGGTTTTTCTGTCGGTTCCGATTGATCCCATTCGGGGTCGGAACGATCGGGGTCAAAAAACAACTTGACCTTCGTGAGTCCCTGAAGTGTTTCGAGGTCTTTCGCCGATTCGATTTTGAATGAATTGGTTGGGAAAGGATGACTGAACCAGGATCCCTCAATCTTGATGTACAATCCCAGTCGTAGAGCAGTTGCATGAAGTGGAACGAAGGGCATGTTAGCTCACGATTTCAGTCATTAGTCATGTATTGGGCTCGTCTGACGATTGAGTCCTGTTGTTGTGTGTGGTCATGGGGAAAAGAATGTGCGGGTTGTCTGCCCCGTTGTGGGCAGTTTTCCTACAAAAGTTTTGCCCACTGACTTTGTCGGAAGGAACGAGCCAAAAATTAAGGGGAAATTCGCAAAAAGAGTAGAAAAGAGATGAAAATGGCGTGCAATCGAAGATGGTGAGTGAGTCAGCGTGGGAGACGGGGTGGGACTAGTAAACGATTTCCCTAGAGAGATGCAAGAGGGTTGATCTCCAACGTACCTGGAACAGAATCCTCAGTAAAGTGTCGGATTCTGGTGGGGCAAAGCAAAGCTTTCTTAAGTGTGAGTGTCGAACGTGACAGCGGTCCCTAGGGACTTTGAGACAGGGAACTCCTCTCGCCCTATCCCAAGGGGGCATTACATCCACACACACCAATCAGACTCGTGGGCAATACGCATGGGGCCATAGGAGTCGCGGAAGAGGATGAAATCGTATTGATCATCTTGGTCTATCTGGATACGCAATGAACGGGACGCACTCTGAACGGCAGATGCCGGGGCGAGAAGTAAGCGTAGTGACATGAAAGGAGCCAAGTCCGTGAATGAGGGAGAGAGGGACGAAACGGATGTACTGAGCCCAAATGGTGGGAGCGAGTTGCTTAGGCGTGATAGTTGGATTCCAGGAGGTCGAATTTGGGAATCTCTATATCCGTGTGGGTTCGCTGGATGTCGGTGATCACAGGCAGGAGTTCATTAAACAAGTCTAACAGATGGGGATCGAACTGTTTCCCCGCCAGGGAGTGCAATTCCTTGAGGGTTTTATCCAGGGGCCAGGCGTCTTTATAGCACCGTTTGGATGAGAGCGCATCAAAGACATCGGTGATGGCGCAAATTCGGCCGACTAACGGAATATCCTCTCCAGTAAGGCGATTTGGATAGCCCGAACCATCCCATTTTTCGTGGTGAGTGAGGGCGATCACTTCACCCATTTGTAGGACGGGAGAGTGGCTGTTGGAGAGGAGTTGGGCGCCGATGACGGTATGTTGTTTCATGATTTCAAATTCTTCGGGATCTAATTTTCCGGGTTTCAAGAGTATCCGGTCCGGAATCCCCAATTTCCCGACGTCATGCATGGGGGTCGCGTGAAAGAGTACATCGCACTCTTCTTCTGTCATGCCGGCAGCGCGTCCTAAGACCACGGCAAAGTGAGCCATTCGGATGATATGCGCCCCTGTTTCATTGTCTCGATGTTCAGCTGCACGGGCAAGGCGGTGTACAATTTCTAGTTGGGTCTCTCTGAGTTCTTGTGTACGGATCCGGACGGTTTCCTCCAGGGAAGCCTTTTGCTGGGACACCGTCTTGTTGAGAAGACTGGCTTCCAATAAATTGCGGATTCGCATTAACACTTCCACCTTGTCGAATGGTTTATGCAGGAAGTCTTTGGCGCCCGATTCTAATGCGCGGAGGCGGGTTTCACGGTCCTCTTCTGACGTGAGGACCAAAATCGGAAGAAACGCGTGCTTGTGAATGATTTTGAGTTGTCCCATCACCTGAAAGCCGTTGAGTTCAGGCATGCGGATATCAAGGCAAATCAGATCTGGATCCAGCTCTTTAAACAGAGGCAACACCTGAGTGGGATCTTGGGTGGAATGGACTTGGGTGTACCCGGCGTTTTGTAAAATGCTCTCCAAGAGCATGATATTGGTCATTTGATCATCAACGATCAAAATACTGGCATTTTGGCATTGTTGTTGAGAAATCATTGAAGTCTTTATCGAGGCAGTTGAGAGTGGTTAGTCGTTGTATCGATTCCCGTGTGATTTTGCCACCCTGGAAATGGTCTGTGTCATTTGTTTGTGTCGGCTAGAAATCAGTGGAACTTGATACGTCTTTTCATTGTGGTTTCAAATGAAGTGTGCTGTGCAATGGTGCGTGGTATGGCGAAAAGCCTGTCACACTCGGGAATCGATAGGGTTCCCTCCTCAGTCGTCATCGCGGATCCCCGGGGTGTTTGGATTTCTCCGTGATTCCATTCGTGGCTATTGCTTCTTGGACTCGATCTAACTCCAGAGACATCTGGCGGGTTAGGTCCTCCAAGTCTTGAAGGAGCCCCGTCTGTCCGGCCTGTTCAGCTTTCCGGGCCAGTTCATGAAGATGCATGGCTCCCATATTGGCACAAATACCTTTGAGGCCATGGCTGGCATTAGCGAGGGCTTCCATGTTGTTCTGTTCCCAGGCATGAAGCACGTGATCGATGCAGGCCGAGGCATCTTGAACAAATTGGGTGAGCATGCGCGTTAAAAATTCTTCTCCACCCATTTCCAGCCATTCGAGTAGTTTTTGTGAATCAATGGGAGCCTGATCGTTTTTGAGAGCAATGTTATAGATCTCTCGCGAGAGATCCACTTGTGCTACGACATGTGGGTTGGCGAGTTCAGAGTCGGTCGACGATGATGAATGAGAATCGGATGGAGAGGGCGCTGCATGGTCTGATTCCTGAACGGGAAGCCATTGTTGTAATACCGCAGCCAGACTCTCAAGTTTAATCGGCTTCGTGAGATAATCATCCATGCCAGCATGCAAACAATTTTCTCGATCACCAGGCATGGCATTGGCGGTCAGCGCGATGATGGGAATTCGGGACGGGCTGTGAGGAGTGAGGCGTAAGGCGTCAGGGGTTTCAGAAAGATCTGTCTTTTGCTCCTCACTCCTCACTCCCAACTCCTTACTCCGGAGGCTTTCTGCGTCACGAATCTGTTGTGTCGCCTCAAATCCATCCATCACGGGCATTTGGCAGTCCATGAGCACGAGAGCATACGAACCGGATGCCACGGCCTCAACGGCTTCCTGGCCGTTAACGACCACATCTGAGGAGTAGCCCAAACGGTCCAAAAGCAAGACGATGAGTTGTTGGTTAATGGCATGGTCGTCAGCGACTAAAATTTTGGTGCGGGTGTGACGTTGTGTTTCATGAAGAGTATGCCGAGTCACTAATGGGCGAGGTTGGTCCGAGCCTTCCGTCACACAGTATCCCATCACCGTGGCTAACCCGTCATGAAGGTGGATTTTTCGAATGGGTTTGGTGAGATAGGCGTCAATTCCTACCTGATGGGCGGCACCAGCTTCTCCTCGACGTCCCACCGAAGTCAGAAGAATGAGTTTGGTTGCATGTAGCGTGAGGTCCTGCTTAATGACATTTCCTAACATCAGGCCATTCAGTTCAGGAAGGTCATAATCCAGGATAGCCAAGTCATACGGACGTCCAAGTTTGACAGCATCCTGGAGCATGGTGAGGGCTTGATGCGGGTTTTGAGTGGCGGATTCTACCATTCCCCAGCTATGGGCATAGGATTGAAGCAGAAAGATATTCGTAGGGTTATCGTCGACAATTAACACACGAAGATCTCGAAGGTCAGGGCGGGGGAGCCATTCGGTTTTTGTCCCCATGCTCTGCTTGGCTAGTTTCAGGGTAAACCAGAATAAACTCCATTCACCTTGTTGACTCTCAACGCCGATTTCGCCTTCCATCAGGTCCACCAGTTGTTTGCAAATCGCCAACCCCAGCCCGGTTCCTCCGTATTGTCGGGTGGTGGAGCTATCGGCTTGGGTGAAGGACTGAAACAGTCTCTGCTGAACTTTCGGCGCAATCCCAATTCCGGTATCCCAGACATGAAATCGGAGTTCCACGTGAGATTCTGAGGCGTCGAGATATAAGACTTGAACACTGACATCTCCTCGTTCTGTAAACTTGATCGCATTGCCGATTAAATTCAAGAGAATTTGGCGGATCCGACCTGGATCGCCTTTGAGCTGAGTTGGGACATCCGGGAACACCAACCCGGTTAATTCCACCGACTTGTGAGAGGCTCGTTCGGCCATCAGATCCAACGTATCTTCCAACGTACTGGCCAAATTGAAATCGATGGATTCCAGTTCCAGCTTTCCGGCTTCCATTTTCGAGAAATCGAGAATGTCATTCAAAATAGTGAGGAGGGCGTCCGCGGAATGGGTCACGGTTTCGGCAAAATACCGTTGCTCCTTTGTCAGGGACGTATCAAGCAAGAGACCGGTCATGCCCAAGATCCCATTCATGGGGGTCCGAATTTCGTGGCTCATGGTGGCTAAAAATTCTGACTTGGCTTTAGCGGCCTGCAGGGCGTCATCACGGGAAATCGCTAATTCACGATTATTCTCTTCCAAGTCGGTCGTCGTGGCTAATAATTGTTGGGCGACGGTGGTACGTTCGGTGATCTCCTGCTGAAGACGGGCATTGGTTTCTGTAAGTTGTCTGGTCTGCACGGCGACGAGTTCTGTCAGATGATTACGGTGTTGTGCCAGTTCCGCGTCCCGTTCTTGGATTTGCTGCAGCATGGAGTTGAACCCATCGATGAGGGATCCAATTTCATCGGGATAGTGAGCTGGCGCGCGTAATGAATAATCCTTGTCCTGAGTGATACGGCGGGCAATAGTGGTCAAATTGATCAACGGGGTGGAAATGATCGCTTGGAGCCGTGAAGAAATAAGCCAGGCGACGAGGAGAGTGAGTGTGACCACAAGAATGGAGGTGTTCAGCATGTCCGTAAGCCGCGTGTGCACCGCATGCATGTTGGATCGAACATATAATGTTCCCATGACATCCTGTCCCAAAGACACGGCATTGAACACTTCGATCGATTCCCAAGAGTCCCGTACTTGAAACGCCTGGATGGGTGTGGCATGAGGAAGACGAGGTGGCGAGCCCGATCCATACTGGGCCAATGCCATCCCCTCTTTGGTAAAGAGCACGGCCTGTTCAATGTCAGGTTGATGGCGGAAGGCCTCCAGGGTTTCTGTGGCGACCTGTGGATCGTTGAAGGCCAGCGCGGCTGCGCTGTTTTGCCCGACCAAATTGGCTTGAGTGATCAGCCCTTGTACGACGTCATCCCGGAAGGTCAACAGGTCATTGAGCACGAATGCGGAACCAGCGACTGTCAGGCTGATGGTGGAAGTCACCATCAGAAAGACCAGAAGCTTCGCTTTGAGCGAGGCTCGCTGAAAGCTGCTGAGAAGGGATGAAGGTGACATGGGCCTCATGGATTCACGATTTTGGCAAGTCGCAAGAGTTTGGCGCTCACTTTTAACTGGGTCAGTTTGACCGCTTCAGAGTTAATCGCAAAGCGGATTTTTTGATTCTCAAAAAAGAACTGAATCATCCCGCCTTCTTCCAAAAAACTCTCGTCCTCCCCAACTGTTAAAACATTGGTGTGAGCAAATGATGCACGCAACGTCGCTTTGAGAGAACCATGCGCTTTCGGGAGGAACAGGACATGACAGTGGCCGAGTTCACTCGTGGAAGGATTGTGTTTGATGAGAAAGCCGTGGGCTCCTACTGACTTTCCGTTCAACATCGTATCCAGGATGGACCCGAAGGGATCTGGTTCCACCACACAAAGTTGCAACGGACCATCGTCCGGTGTGAAGTGTGACTGAGGCCACTCAATAAATTGTGTAAAGTGATACAGGAAGGCGGCTTTGACCTGGTATTCACCGGGACTGTCTGCTTGGCTGAGGTTGGGATGGCCGAATGCCAGGGTCATCACCAAGAGGAAGGCGCATTTCCATTCCCGTGAGAAGGCTTGTTGGTTGACTACGTGTACGGCCTTGTGAAAAAAGACCTGGGCGATGGCTATCAGGATAATCATTCGGCCGACCAGGGGAGGTTATGGGGCTAAAATTTCCAAGTGATTTTTCCGTACACGCTCCGTTGCACCTCAGTCGGTTGGGTGGCTAAAAATGATGAGAACAGTTCCGGGTGATGATTGTCTAAAAGGTTTTGTCCGACCACTGAAATATCCATTTGAGGAATCGGCTTCCATCCTAGACGGAGATCCAATTCGACATAGCCCGGAATGGATCGCACTCCAAGGTTGTCTATGACCCGCAACCAAGAATCGAATTCTAGATTGTAGGGTAAGGAGAGAAGAGAACGAATGGAGCCCTGATGTTTGGGGGTGGCTCTTCCTGTGGTATTGAGGGCAGGGTTGGCCGGTCCGTCTACATCAATATTGATATAAGAATAGGCTCCACGAATTCGCCACCGGTCAAGTAATTGAATGTCACTGGCCAGTTCCACTCCAATCGTTTGGACGTCCAGTTGATTGATGACCTGCACAAGCGGTGGAAACAGGTTTACCGTTTGAGATCCTCTGATATGATTGTATTGGTTATAAAACCCCGTAATATCAAAAGACACCTGTTCCAGTGCGCTCAATCGATAGCCCAATTCGAAGGCCAATAATTCTTCACTTTTCAGTTGCTGATTTCCTCGGATAGTTGATGGAACGGGGACGGTAGAACTGGCTGGAAGATTGAGTTGGGCGTTATCTTCGAAACGTGAGGGAATGCGAACGCTACGAGAAACAGCTCCCCACAGGCTGTGGCCTTCTGCAGGTATCCATAACATTCTTCCACTGGGTTGATATTCAAATCCGGTAAAATCGTTATGGGTGAATTTCGAGCCGACCGTAAGAGTCAAGGTGTCGGGGATCAGAGTGAGTTCATCCTGCAAGAATCCGCTGATGAGACTGAAAGAACGGGAATCGGCAAAAGCGGAAGTGGTGGGATTGTTTTGCAGATCATCCATCCAAAAGCGATATTCAAAGCCCCAGAGGACTTCTTGTTGAGGAAAAAGAGCAAAACGATGTTGGAAATCTATATCAAAAGTATCTATGGTCGTCTTGAGAGCTGCCTCGTGTCGGGTAAATCGGTCGTAATACAATTGAAGTGCCATATCCGATTGCTGAGAAAATTGATGGTCCCATCGACCCAGAAAATGCCCTCCACTCATTTCGACGTCTTCATTGACGGTGGTGAACCCGAACGGAAATCCATTGCTTGTGGCAACTGAATTTTGTTGGCCTCCATCCCCAGTATAAAATTCTCCCTGGGCCATGACGGTGTCAGAAGAGCTTGCCTTCCAATCGGTACGAAATCCGCTCCTGAACATCCTGGTGTCGTCGTGAGCGCCACCGGAATGGAAACTGGTATCTCGATTGAAATATTTCGTGAAAAGGCGGTATTGGAGGTCTTCTCCCGTTTTGCCTCCATGACGGATCGAGACAATGCCTTCTTCACTTCCCGCAATTCCGCTGGCCAGGACACCCTGAGTATCTTGTGAGTGTTTGGTAATGATATTAATGACGCCATTGACGGCATTCACGCCCCACAAGGTGCCTCCTGGCCCTCGAATCACCTCGATGCGTTCGATGTCTTCCAGGATGGTGTCCTGAACTTCCCACGTGACCCCCGCAAACAAGGGATTGTAGATGGGGCGTCCATCAATCAAGACCAGCAATTTATTAGAAAATCGATCATTGAACCCGCGCGCACTGACGGCCCATTGATTATTGTTGATGCGAGCGACCTGAATACCGGGGGCCATCCGTAAGGCTTCAGGGATGCTGGTCACACCGGACCTTCGAATATCCTCTTGGGTAATGACATATATCGCTGCAGCCGACTCCGATAATTTTTGTTTCTTTTTGGACACCGATGTCACTTCTACCGACATCAGTTCTTCCAGGCTGAGTTGGGTGAGATCCATTTCCATCTGGGGCATGGGAGAATCCGCATAAGCCGGGCCTCCCAAACAGGCTCCCAACATCCCCATTAATACCCAGTGAGAAGAGCGAACGCCCCTGATCAAAAACAGGGAACGTAGATAATGTCCAAAACTCACCATGAAACTCTCCATTGTGAAACGAAAATCTCCACCACCTATTAACCGTTTCCTTGTGCCCGGAAGAGCCAATAGGGAAGGGGGCCTAGCAAAGGAAATGGCAGCGTTGTTCTTACTACTGTTCGGTTCTGGAAGGTTGATTCTTAATGCAGAAAATTAAAAGGGGAGAGGATGCGAAGAGATTGGGCCAACGAGCACGGACTTGAATGTCGAGAAAAGAGTATGAAAAAGAGGCATCTCCGGTTCTGGATCTTCCCTCCTTATGTGTTCCTTAGGACACCCTCGAGTTCTTGCCGGGTTTGTTGAAAAGCGTCTTGAAGTTGGGGTTCCCAGTCGGACAGAGCGGCCGCCTCTCCGGCCTTGCAGGTGGCATCAATAAGGACGGCTATGTGGGCCAACGAATCTGCTCCCATATTTCGGGCAATCCCTTTCAGGCCATGCGCAGCCTCGTGCATTTGAATCAGGTTTTGGGTGTCCACCGCTTCCTCGATTTTGGTGACGCATTGAAGGGCATCCTCTATAAATTTCTGAATCATGGACTTCAGAAACGCCCGTCCTCCAAGTTCTTCGAGTTCTTTTAATGTCCGGGTGTTGACTGCAGGTTGTCTTGTTGATTCGGGAGGAGGGGGGTAGGGGCCATCGTCTGGAATTTGTGTATCGTGGACCTGCTGAGGCAGCCATTTGGCCAATAGGCGGGTCAGTTCGTCGGGGCGAATAGGCTTGCTGAGGTAGTCATCCATTCCTGATTGCAAACACTTGGCCCGGTCCCCCTGCATGGTATTGGCGGTGAGGGCAATGATGGGTATGTGTTGGGGAATGGAAAGAAACGAATCAGGAATCGGGAGGAGGGATTTGGATGCACATGGCTTTGGATCTATTAACGCCTTACTTTTTTGTTCTTTTGCTTCCTTCTCACGGATCGAGCGGGTGGCCTCATATCCATCCATTTCGGGCATTTGGCAATCCATC
>JAOTTP010000119.1 GCA_029864405.1 Nitrospirota bacterium | reverse complement strand
TCTTCCCGAAACTTCCCGGATTCCACGAGTTTTTTGAGGTTTTTGTTGGTGGCGGCAATGATGCGGACATCGACTTTGAGCGATTCCATGCCGCCCACACGCCGGATTTCATGCTCTTGCAGGACCCGGAGTAGTTTGCTTTGCAGGTTCGGGGAGATATCGCCGATTTCATCCAGAAAGCAGGTGCCTCGATTAGCCGATTCCAGGAGTCCTTTTTTGAGGGTGAGGGCTCCCGTGAAGGCGCCGCGCTCGTGACCGAATAATTCACTTTCCAGAAGGGTTTCTGTGAGCGTGCCGCAATCCACGGCGATAAACGGTCCGTCGCTTCGGAGACTGTTGGCATGCATGGCCCGGGCAATGAGTTCTTTTCCTGTTCCCGTTTCACCATGGATGAGGACGGTGGATTCCGTTGGTGCGACCCGGGCAATGAGTTTGTACACGGCCACCATCGGCGGACTGTTGCCTTGTATCTGGTTGATGCCATTTCCTCTTGGCAGGAGCGGCTGAATATGTAGGCGTGCCTGCTCCAGGGCGTGCTTATGGTCACAGGCCCGTCGGACGACGGAACGAATTTCTTCCAGTGCGAAGGGCTTGGAGAGGTAATCGAAGGCTCCGGTTTTGATGCCTTCCACAGCGGTCGACAATGACCCATAGGCGGTGAGGAGAATGACCTGGGTGAGGGGGCTGCGTTTCCGTGTTTCGGCCAGTAAGGCCAACCCGTCCATCTGCGGCATTTGAATATCCGACAACACCACATCCGGCGTTTGATCCACGAAGGTGTCTAGGGCGGCTTGACTGCTCGTGGCGGTGTGCACCTGATAGCCTTCTTTTTCCATGATTTCTCGAAGCAGGGTGAGTGTGTCCGGTTCATCATCGACAATGAGGATGGTGGCTTTATGCATGATCCGATGTCCTCCAGGCGGGCAGCCGAATGAGAAAGCGGGTGCCCTGTCCCTCTTCGCTGTGCACGGTGATATGGCCCTTATGCAATTGAATGATTTCCGTGGTGATGGCTAACCCCAGTCCCGTTCCTGACCCCAGACTTTTGGTGGTAAAGAAGGGTTCAAAGATTTTTTCGGTGTATTCCGGCGGAATCCCTGGTCCTGAATCGTGAATGTCGATGATCACTTCCGGTCCCGCTTGAGGGGTATCTTCGGCGTTTCGGGCTTGAATGGTCAATTGCCCGCCGTCCGGCATGGCATCGATGGCGTTATCGATGAGGTTGTTGATGGCCTCCTGAAGATGAAAGGCATCTCCCTGGACCGAAAACAGATCCGGCGCAAAGTGCGTGAGGCCTTGAATGCCGTGCTCTTGCAGAAGCGGGCGAAATAATAACAGCGACTGGTCGATCAGGGTCGGGAGAGAGACCTGTTCGACTGAGATGGTGGGCGTTCGCGTAAAGGAGAGTAAGTCTTGGATGCTGTGGGTGAGGCGATCGGTTTGTTTGAGCATGGTTCGCACCCTCTCCAGGACTTCCTGCGGAAGATGCGGATCTTCCTGTAGGAGTTGCAGGTGTCCGAAGATGGCCGTCAAGGGGGTGCCGATCTTGTGGGCGATATTGGCGACGAGTTGACCCAACACGGCCAACCGTTGTTGCCGGAGGATGTCACGTTGTGCAATGGAGAGTCGCTCGTTGACGGCCGCGAGTTCTTCGTTGCGTTGCCGTAGTTCTGCTGTCGCATCCTCCACTCTGGTCTGTAGGACATCCCGGGACTGGGCTAATGCCTGATTCAATGTTTCATTTTCCCTCATGACTTCCTGGATCTGTTGTGCCATTGAATTGAACTGGCGGGCTAAGTCACCGATTTCGTCTGTTTTCCCGATCGGCACCAGGGTGGCCCATTGGCCCTTTTCGACTTCAGCCAGTCCGGCTTTCAGACGCCCAAGTGGACGGATCACATGCCGATACAGAAAGAAGTTTAATGCCAGCACGATGCCGATGCCCATGATCAGGCGGATGGCGAGCGACCAATTGAGAAAAAACCGTGTGATGGTGGTGAGTTGCCCTGTCCAATATTCGGCGTAGATGACGCCGATGGTGTTTCCCTGGATGGCAAGAGGAGTGGCGAGTTTGAGCCGATCATCACCCGGTTGATTGTGAAAGCGGCCTTGTGGTTTTTCAAATTGGAACGTGTGGGTGACCATCAGCGGGATTTCAGATGAGGCGTCCTGGGTAGCCCCAACCTGCGTGAGCAGGATTGGCGGTTCATTGGCGTTGGCGCCTTTTCCGTAGACACGGAGGAAGATGAGATCCGGGTTCCGGCTCATCAGATCGTTCAAATACTTTTCCCGCAATGTGGCATTGTGAAATTGCTGTTCTGATTGAAAGCGTGCGCCGATTTGGCGCAGGAGCACAAGGGATTTCGAGTGAATGACATCCTTGGCCAATTCCGCCACGTAATATTGATGCAAGAGTTCCGTGACCAGAATGGCTCCTCCCACAATGAGGATGATAATCAGGGACGCCTTGGCTTGGAGTTTCCAGGGGTGTAACCAGGGGATCATTTTTGGAATGTTCAACAGAGGCTTATCATACAGGTAAGAATTGTCGTGATGCCAAATGCCACTGTACTCAAGGGTGTGGTGAATGCGTGAGTGACATGCGCATAGCCTGGCCGCCGTTGTCCCCCGAACGAAGGATCTCGCCATGCCATGGGACTGTTCCCCTGGGCACAGATTCTTCGCCCCGGGCTCAGAATGACAATTTGGTGCGGGTCGCCGCCCGGCGGCCGTGCGTGTTCGTGCCTTGTTGGCCCGGTACCCGAGCAAGGGAACGCCGATGTCCTGCGAGCTCTTGTCATCCTGAGAGGAACGAAGGATCTGGTCAAGCCGCGTGACTGTTCAAGCCTGGGCACAGATTCTTCGCCTTGGGCTCAGAATGACAAACAGGTGAGGCCTCGGCGGGTTCGCATGCGTTTGTCCTCTGCCGGAATGGTGACATCCAGTCTGTCTCTAACGCAATGCGCGACACCTTCCCATTCCACTCCTAATTCCTTCCCCCTTCCTCCTCACGAATTCGTGTGGCTGACGATTGGACGAGTTCAGGGCCGATTACGGGTTTCGTGTGCG
>JAOTTP010000118.1 GCA_029864405.1 Nitrospirota bacterium | reverse complement strand
AGATCAGCTGACCGGTTCGGTCGAGGGGTGGTCAGGTATGTAATCAAATCCACTGGGAATAATGATGCGCCCCCCCGCCCCGGTTTGGCGGGCCAGTTGTTCCGCCACATCGGGATGGCGTTCCCGGATATAGCCAAGTAATCCGTGCAAAAATTGATGGGAACGCAGCCCTGAGCCGGAAAATTTTTGGATGAAGGCGTGCGCCAGGTCCAACACGGTGGTGACCAAAGTGGGCTCTAATGATTGGCGCTCTCCAAAGACTTTAAACTCTTTCCGTAATTCTTCTCCGAAGGCTGGTAATCCTGAATCAGGGATGTGGATCAAGCTGAAACTTCGTCGAAGTCTTTGGAGCCCTTCCAACACCTCGGCGTCTTGCGCATCACGTCGATCCTGAAAAAATCGATAGGCCAGGGCCTCAAACACATAAAATATTTCAGTCGCCCGTTCGCCCCCGACATCCAACAATTGCCGATAGAAGGTTCGACGTTCGAGTTCAAACCGGTTCCCCACTCGCTTTTGCTGATAGTCATCATTGCTCTCGAGAAAGATGCAGGATGTGGGACAACTAATATTCGTGATGCGGTTGGTGCCGCAACATTGACTGCAAATCATCCCTCCGAGGGCAGGGCACGTCCGCTTACCTTTTCGTTGATGACAATAGAGGCACTTACTCATTCGTTTTGTCTTTCTGGAGCCAGCCCATACCATAGTCAGACCAGGTTCTGGCCTTTTTGTTCGGATTGTCATTCGATGGTCGTTCCAGACCATTGATCTCTGCCCCCTTCGCATACAAGTAGGGGACCATGATCACATGATTCACCCGGTCGATTCCGATGCCTGAAGGCGATAACAAAAACTCGGCGATCACCTGTTTTTTGTGATTGGCGCGAATGCGCCAGACTTTCCCTGCCGTCAAATCGGATACATACATGGTGCCATATTTGTCGAAAGCAATCCCGTCTAAATTATAGAAACCACCGCTAAAAAAGGTATTGGCAAACAGCTCCTGAATTGTCCCGGTTTCATCAATCTCAAAAATCTTCCCATCCTCCCATCCGACACCAAACACATGCCCATTCCTGGGGTGAATGGCCAGGCCGTGCGGGTGCGACAAGCTTGCATGCTGGACAAAGACGGTCACGGCATAATCCGGAGGGGGGTCAATATAATAAATGGTATTGGAATCGGGATCAGAGACGTACAGTCCGCCTTGAGAATCGGCTGCCAGTCCGGTGAGTGATTGACTGTGAAATTGTGTGAGGGGAATGGAGTGCAGGGGTTGTCCGGTGTCTTTGTCGAATGCTCGCACCATATCCAGGTCGGCCACATAAAGGATCGAGCCCACAATAGCCATCCCATTGGGTGAGTTCAGTGTGACCGCCTTCTGCCCACCTTGGATAAAGTGGAGATCGATCACCTTGGCCTCGTGGGTCACCTTGCTGATAAAACCGGTATTTTCACGGATCCCCGGGTCTCCGTTCGCATTGGCGATGAAATAGACCTGCCCTCCATCAGCAATCATGCTTTGCGGGAAGGATAAATTCGCCACCTCATCGGCATAGACAACAGTCCCATAACCCAGCACCAATACACTGGTGAGGATCGCATTCCTGAGAGAGGCAACAAGACAAATGAGTTTCATGGGAGTAACCGAACTTTCGCTGAGACGATGATGACGATCAGAGCGACAAGGGATGCCTAGAGGAAAAGCCAAAGTGGCATGGTAAGTGACGTTTTTGTAGAGTGTCAAGGAAGGATGATGCCGGCATTCCGTTGACGAAGATTTTCCCTGCCTGATATCGTAAATCACCCTAATGAGTGATGTGACCATTTCTAAGTGAAGGAGTCGACGTGCCTGCACAGATAATTGATGGTAAAGCATTAGCCCAGGCGATTCGGGAGGGAATTGCCGAAGAAGTCCGTCTTCTTGAAAAAGACACGGGAATCAAGCCCGGATTAGCGGCAGTGTTAGTGGGAGAAGATCCGGCCTCGGCCGTCTATGTGCGGAACAAGAAAATTGCCTGTGAAAAAGCCGGACTCTATCCTCAGGAACATCGTCTGCCGGCCTCCACCACCCAAGAGACATTATTGAAGCTTATCCAGCAGCTGAACGCCGATGCTCGTATCCACGGCATCCTGGTCCAGCTCCCCCTGCCTCCGGGCATGGACAGTCAAGCGATTCTGCAAGCCGTCTCCCCCGAGAAAGATGTCGACGGGTTTCACCCGGTCAATGTCGGGCGTTTAGTGGGAGGGGATCCGGTGTTTATCCCCTGTACGCCGAAAGGGGTCATTCAGATGATCGATTCGACCGGTCAAGACATTACCGGGAAACGAGCCGTGGTGATTGGCCGAAGTAATATTGTGGGGAAACCCGTGGCCATGTTGCTCTTGCACCGACATGCCACCGTCACCATCTGTCATTCACGCACCAAGGATCTTCCCGCCGTGGTTCGTGAGGCTGACATCGTGATTGCGGCGATCGGGAAACCTCTCTTTGTTACGACGGACATGGTGAAAGAGGGGGCGATCGTCATCGATGTGGGGATCAATCGATTAGCCGATGGAAAATTAGTCGGGGATGTGGATTTTGACCGGGTGAAGGAGCGAGCGGGATGGATCACACCGGTACCCGGTGGGGTTGGCCCGATGACGATCGCCATGCTGCTTCAAAACACGTTGGAATCAGCCAAACGGACTGCTGGCAAATAAGGCTTACGGCATACAGAAGTTGGCAAACATGACGATTCCAGAATTTCAGCGATACAAGAAACAGGGCAAAAAGTTAACGGTCGTGACCGCTTACGATGCGCTGTTCACGCGGATCGTCGAGCAAGCCGGAATTGATGTCATTCTTGTCGGTGATTCGCTTGGCATGGTCGTGCAAGGCAAGCCCAACACCTTATCCGTGACCATGGAGGACATGCTCTATCACACGCGGTTGGTAGCCCAGGCCTCCCAACGGGCGCTGGTGATTGGAGACATGCCGTTTATGTCCTACCAGGCCAGCGTGGAAGACGCGGTGCGGAATGCGGGGCGTTTTTTGCAAGCGGGGGCCATCGCCGTGAAACTTGA
>JAOTTP010000016.1 GCA_029864405.1 Nitrospirota bacterium | reverse complement strand
AAGTCAACAATTATTGTAACAGGGTTGATAGCATTACGAAATAGCTGTGGAGCACGGCTTCCACAAGTTATTTCCCAAACCCCTGTGGGCTTCTCAATGTTCAAAGAAGATCTTCAGACGTTAGCGCAACAACATCTGTTGCGGGAATTATCCCTCATCAACTCCCCCTCGGCTCCGGTCATTTCCCTGGAAGGGCGGGAAGTCCTCCTCTTTGCCTCCAATAACTATCTTGGGCTGGCCAACCATCCACAGGTGAAAGATGCCGCCATAAAAGCCATCGAAAAATTTGGGGTAGGATCTGGAGCCTCCCGATTAATTTCCGGCAACGTGACTCCTCATCACACCTTGGAAGGGGAGTTGGCCTGTTTTAAGGATGCAGAAGCGGCTCTCACCTTTTCTTCAGGATACGCCACCAATATAGGAGTCATCCCAAGCCTTGCCACGGTGGATAGCCTGATTTTGGCGGACCGATTGTGCCATGCCAGCCTGATTGATGGGTGCCGTCTTAGCCGGGCCACCCTCCGCGTCTTTCACCATAACGACGTCGACAATCTCAAGCGTCTTCTGTCAAAACAACGTTCCCACGCCTCGACGCTGATTCTGACCGAAGGGGTGTTCAGTATGGATGGAGATGTGGCTCCGTTGCCCGAGATTGCCCGATTGGCTAAAGAGTTTGACGCCACCCTGCTGATTGATGACGCACATGGCACCGGGGTCATGGGCACAACCGGTCGAGGAACGGTGGAACATTTTGGGTTAGACCCTCGCCGCATCCTGCAGATGGGCACGCTCAGTAAAGCTCTTGGTTCAAGTGGCGGGTTTGTGGCCGGACCGAAAGAATTCGTGGCCTACCTGATCAATACCTCCCGCTCATTTATCTATACCACCGCCCCACCCCCAGCCACTGCCGCGGCCGCAAGCGCTGCCCTCGGGATCATTCAGCAAGAACCCCAACGAAGAGCGAAGCTCTGGCGCAATCGAGAGTTTCTGTATAACGGCTTAGTGGCCATGGGTTTCCAACTGACCAGCACTCAAAGCCCTATTCTCCCGATTATGGTGAATGACCCGGAACTCGGGGTACAGATGAGCCATCGCTTACGAGAAGAGGGAGTGTGGATTCCTGCTGTCCGTCCCCCAACCGTCCCTAAAGGGACCAGCCGCCTCCGAATCACGGTCACAGCCGATCACTCCCTTGAACATCTCGAGACCGCCCTCAGAGCATTACAGAAGGTGGGAAAGGCTCTCAAAGCCCTCTGACCGGAAGGATTGCTTCCTTAGCATCCTTGTTTCCTTCCTTTATCCCTGCCAGCTGATACCGGGAAACACCTCTCCCTGTTGGCCTTCAGCTGAAACTCCAAGAGATCAAGAATCCCCTCCATTCAAGAAAATCAAACGGCATTCCGACAAGATGAGCAGGAATTCCATGGGTCCGAGATTTCCTCATTAGATAGGCGTGTCTTCGGTTCAATAAGCAACTGAGACCATACGGCTTCATTCATCACCCAGATTCTTTGAAGCAACTAGGTTCTTCCGTATGAAAACACAACTGTTGGCCGGAAAAATTGAAATACAAGGAGAAATCGCCAAAGGCCAAACCGGCACCATTTATTATGGGTATGACCTCGAACTTCGGCAAGAAATGGCGATCAAGGTTTACCATACGCATATCAACGGACGGCTCATTCGCGGAAAAGCCTTCATCGAAAAAGCCAAACCGCTCCTCCGATTAGAACACCCCAATCTCATTAAAATCTTCAAAGTAGATGAGCAGGATGGCACACCTGTCGTCTGCATGGAGTTCTTTGATGCGCCCAGTCTCCAACACGTCATTCACAATGAAGGGCCTCTTTCAGTAGAAAAGATGCTCTTGCTGGCTCGTGAAATTGCGGAAGTCTTGGTTCATATCCACTTTCAAGGCATCATTCACGGCACACTTCATCCTGGACACGTCCTAGTCGGTCCTCAGGGCCAGATCAAAGTCATGGACATCGGATTATCTTGGATCCTGATGGACATCCTGACCAACTGTGACGCCGAGCTACTCAGGCCATTACCCTACTTGCTCCCGGAAATTGCCAAGGGTGAACTCCTTACCCTCAGCAGTGATTTGTACTGTTTGGGATTCATGATGTTCGACATGCTCACCAAGCGAGTGCCCTATTCCGGTCTTCCGAAAACATCGATTATGGGGAAACTGGCCTTTGACCAGGCTGATCCGGTGTTTGACTTCCCGGACCATGTCCCAGAAGCCATCTGTGAGCTCATCCGCCAGATGACTCGGAATGACTCATCACACCGCATTCAAGATGCAACCCATGTCCTCACCATCTTGAATCAGCAATTGGCAAAATTCGCCCCTGAGGTTTCGAGCCCACCAGTGGCCCGTGCAGAACCTCAAGCAATGCCAGAGAGCCAAATTGTCAAGATAGAGGCACCGGTCCTTCCGCCCCCCCAGGCACCAGTATCAGTACCCTCTCTGAATCAACCGCCTGTCGTGAATCGGCCAAGGCACTCAACCGACTATCAGGGAATACACCGAGGAAATACGAGAAAGAAATTAGGGGTGACCCTTGGAATCATCTTGCTTCTCTTTATTGGTGGCATCATGGGCTATGTGTACAAGGAACAGCTCGGCATCCCTTTCCTTGCATCCCATGAACTCAGGGACCCCGAGCAGCCACTCATCAACGAACCTGCTCCTCCAGTTCCTCCAATAGGCTCGTTCACGACCATGCCACCTGAAAGCCCAATTTCTCCTCCGGTCAATACCCCTGCGGGCGAGGAGCCACGAGTGAAAACCGATGATATCCCAAATAGCGATACTTCAAATAGGGCAATCCCAACACCGCCACCCCCAGCAACCGTGACGACGGAGGATCACCCCTTGAAATCTGATGTATCACAACACCCAGGAACGCCATTGCCTTCCCAACCGGAACGGACCCGTGCACAATCTCCGATTTCGACCCCACAACCTAAACCTGAATCCAAACCGGTTCCGGAACAACCCCACACGGCACCACTCCAAGACAATTCCATCACTACCAACCAACCATTTCCCAAGAATACTGTGACTCCAGTCACAACACCGACACCAAAGACTCCAGCAATCATATCGGAAACGGGGCAAGCGGCTTCGCCCACAATCAACAAGAAACCCGCTTCACACCCAGAACTGCCTTTAGATGTGGCCCCCAATAGACCACAAACCTTACATGACTCGACTTCTCCCTCTCCGAACACAGAGTCGTTAGACAATGTTGAAAGCAAGGAACTCAGAGAAATCCTGGATTCCGTTCAGATCCCTGAAACCGTGAAAACCCCTCCCCAGGATGGACCAAATCCTTTACTTCCGTCCCCTCCGAATCCACAGTCCCTTCCGGCTCTTTCGTCACCAGAGTCTTTCCCATAACCACGGGCTCATGTTGCGGATTCTCAAAGGCCCAATGGATAAGTCAGTCAAACAAGGCAATATCTCTAAACCCTTACGGATGGCATGAACCCCCGTTCGCCAGCGTGACCAACCCGCCACATTATTACGTTGAAGCACCTAAAAACTTTACCTATAATCCGAGAATGTCTCACTCGCCACACAGCGTGATCTGGAATATATGAAGCTGGCATGTTAGCCAAAATTCAGAGCGTGGGATTGGTCGGATTAGAAGCCAATCTTATTGAAATTGAGGTTGATATTGGCGGAGGTCTCCCACAATTTTCCATCGTGGGCCTACCGGATGCGACCGTTCGTGAAAGCCGGGACCGGGTTCGATCCGCACTCAAAAATACAGGGTTCCACTTTCCAGCGAAAAAAATCACCGTCAATTTGGCACCTGCCGGATTAAAAAAGGAAGGGGCAGGCCTTGAGTTGGGGATTGCCATCGGCATTTTGGTGGCTGAAGGCGTCCTCTCACAAGAAGCCGTCACGTCCTATATTTTTGTTGGGGAACTGGCACTGGATGGCAGAATCAAAGCGGTTCCTGGGGCGCTGTCCATGGCCATTGCCACCCATCACCCCTTTTCATTGATTCTGCCTCACGACAACGCTTCGCAGGCTGCCGTGGTCGACCACGCCACCGTGTTTGGCGTCTCGACCCTCCCTCAGGTGGTGGAATTTCTTCAGGGTGCCCTCACCCTCCTTCGTGCAAAAAATACGTTCTCCATCGTGCAACCTGGACCCTCCTCCATCGAGGAAGACTTTGCCGATGTGGTGGGACAGTATCAGGCCAAACGCGCCCTGGAGGTCGCTGCCGCTGGTGGACACAATCTTCTCATGGTGGGTCCCCCGGGATCAGGGAAAACCATGTTGGCTCAACGGTTAACGGGTATTCTTCCACCCATGAGCTTTCAGGAATGTTTGGAAGCCAGTCAGGTCCATAGTGTGGCCGGAAACCTTCCTCCTCATTCCTCGCTCCTCACCAATCGCCCCTTTCGTGCCCCCCATCACACCATTTCGGAAGCCGGCCTCGTTGGAGGAGGATCCATTCCCCGTCCCGGAGAAGTCTCCCTGGCACATCATGGCGTCCTCTTTTTAGATGAGGCCTTGGAATTTAAACGGTCGCTGTTGGATAGCCTACGCCAGCCACTGGAAAATGGAACCGTTACGCTCACCCGCGCACAAGCCAGCTTAACGTTTCCTGCCAAAATCATGTTGATCGTGGCGATGAATCCCTGCCCATGTGGATATTGCGGAGATCCGACCCATGAATGCGTCTGTACGCCCTATCACATCCAACGCTATCGAAGCCGGCTATCAGGCCCACTCCTCGATCGGCTGGATATTCACATTGAAGTCCCTGCCGTCCCGGTCAAAGAACTGTCGGGCACGACAACCGGTGAAGCCTCTGCCAAGATTCGTCATCGAGTGATCCAGGCACGACACCGTCAAATCGAGCGCTACCATGCCGAGCACACCTTAAACAATGCCCAGCTCAAGCCTCGCTTGCTCAAAAAATATTGCCAACTGGATCAAGCCGGGAACACACTGTTGGATCAAGCCGTGACCCGCCTGGGATTGTCCGCGCGGGCCTATGGCCGAATTTTACGCGTGTCCCGAACTATTGCTGATTTGGGAGAATCAGTTATGATTTCATCCACACACGTGGCCGAAGCTATTCAGTACCGGAACCTGGATCGACCCATTCTGTCATAAGGACATTTCATGGAATCATTTAAAGTTTTTCGATGGTGGTTCATGATTGGTGCACTCATGGCACTGGCCGTCATCATGATTCAAGGCGGGATACGCGATCTGATGCTGGCCAATGAACCCATTTGGGAAATAAAATTGGTCGAGTTGGGACCGCCGATTTTTGGGGGAGGGCTATTGGGTGGGTGCCTCGCACTCATCCTGAATCGAATCAAAGAGAAAACCTAACTCACGTAACCATTGCCTCCCTCTCCGCATACTCTCCCACACATCCCAAGCCCCTTCACCGTCCCAGGGGGTGTTCAAAAATGCTCGTCCAGCAAGGCCGCAGCCGCTTGGGCGGGCGGAGCGTACGAGAAGTACGTGAGCACGACCGAGGGGCGAGAACGCCGCTGGCGGCATTTTTCAACACTCCCCCCAGGAACATTTCCTCTAGCCACCAGCCTGATCGGTCAGTACAATACGGGTCAGTTTTTAGCCTATTCGCTTAAGATTAAGATAATAGTAAGAATCAAAGGAGGCATGGTGGGCATGGATGTGAAAGTCGGACCACACTGGTACCGCAATTCCAATGGAATTGTAGAGATTGACGGACTCCCCCAAATCGAAATGCAGCTTCGAAAAACCGGAGGAACCCCCGTCCGAATGAACTTTGCCATTTTTGATAAACTTGGCAGACTTCACGCAAAAATAGAAGCCAATTCCCTGGTCATCAACGAACAAGGGGCCTATCATCTAGAACGGTTGGAGAACGGCTTGGTCTTAACCAACGCCGGAGATAAGAAACGGGTACTGGCAATTCAGGTCACGGGCGCTGATCAGATAGAAATACCGGAAGGAGAATTCTATACCCTCAAAGGGCATCTCTTGAAGATTACTCCCAAAGAATGGTCAGTGGAAAAAACCACGGAACAGTCAGGCGAGACCGACATGAAGGGGCAACCGGTCTCCGTTGGATCTCAATAAATGAGCCGAGGAAGCGTGGGTTCGTTGAGGCCAAACGCTCGTCTTCCTCACATTATCACGGTCGTTAAATTTCAGCCGACGAAGCATGGCATCGCTCCTCACAAATTGCACACATTCGTCCGCGGATGCCATCCCCGACAATGGCCGGGCCCAATGAACTGCAGAGGTCCAGCGCCACGACATCTGACCCCTGATACGTCCACAAACGGCCACATTCCTGACAACCATACCAAATGGTATACCCAGGCCACTCCGGATCACGCACAGCCATGAGTATGGTCTCCTTTGCTTACCTCTTGTTTACACGATCTGTATAATCGGACTCAGTCGTCTGGCATTTGCGCCTGAATTTTTTCAGGCAACGTCTGTACCCAATCATCGAAAGCCAGGTCGGCATCCACGACAATTTCCAGCTTGCCATTGGACAACCGACGAACCACTCCCGGACTTGCCGGGGCCAGAGGGATTTCCACCGCCTCTCGTGAAATATCCAACTCATCCGTCACTTCTAAAATCCTCGTAATGTGCTGAAACGAGACCGTATCCAATAAACTCACGTTGACTCCCTTCATCATGCTGATCAATAAAATTGTAGGAACTGTGCCAGACCCTGTCAACGAACTCACAGGAGCCGGGATTCACACCGCAGCTGAAAAGACACGACTGAAGATCCGACCCGCGGCGACCATATCTTCATGGTTGACATCCAAATGCGTCACCACCCGAAACGCCCGATCTCCCATTGCATTCAACAAGACTCCGGCCTCCCGGCAGTCAGCTAACAACATGTCGGTCGATTTGGAAGAACGAGGGACCTGAAACATCACCATATTGGTCTCCACAGCCATGACATCAATCACCACACCCGGGATGTCCTGCAAGAGAGTCGCCAGATAATGCGCATTCACATGATCCTCAGCCAATCGAGCAATATGATGCTCAAGCGCATACACACCGGCAGCGGCAAGAATCCCCACCTGCCGCATCCCTCCGCCAAACACTTTGCGAAGACGACGCAATATCTGAACACGTGCCGCATCCGACACCACCATCGACCCAACGGGAGCCCCCAAGCCTTTCGACAAGCAAAAGGATACGGTATCGAACGGAAGAGCAAAGTCAGCAGCCGACACACCGGTCTTGACCACGGCATTAAACAATCGAGCGCCATCCAGATGCAGGGCCAGGCCATGGGTGCGACCAACCTCTGTAATTCGATGAATTGTCTCCAAGGGATAAATCGACCCTCCCCCCACATTATGCGTCTGCTCCAAACACACCAAGGTGGTCGGAGGATAATGCAGATTTTTCGGCCGAATGGCAGCTTTGACCGATTCCGGGGAAAGGCGGCCGCGATCACCCGGCACACAACATAACTGGACGCCTGAGAGCGAAGAAGCCGATCCACCTTCATACCGAATGAGATGGGAGGTACTGTCAACAATCACTTCATCACCAGGCCTCGTATGTAACCGGATGGCCAATTGATTGCCCATCACCCCTGATGGCACAAACACCGCGGCCTCCTTGCCTAACAACTCCGCCGCAATCGCTTCCAAACGATTCACTGTCGGATCTTCTCCATACACATCATCGCCCACTTCGGCCTGAGCCATGGCCTCGCGCATTGCGGGTGTGGGCTTCGTCACGGTATCACTGCGCAAATCAATCTTCTGCATCAATCAATTCCTTCAAAAATAATGTATCATGTTCGCATTCTAAGGAACCGTCCTCCATCACACAAGATTTCCTTTGTCCATTAATCTACAATAGACACGATGAAAAAACGTCTCCTCGTCACCGGCGGGGCAGGGTTTTTAGGAAATCATCTCCTACGACGGGCCAAGCAATTTGTGGCAGCAGGAACCCTGCACCTCACACCCTCCATATCCCTGCCCGGTGTGACCTTTCATGTCTGTGATCTCCAAAACCCTGAGGAAGTGAGAATCCTTCTTGATCGGATTCAACCAGACATCATCATTCACACAGCCTGCTCTGATCAGGGGAAAGGAATCGAAGCCATCGTCCCCGCAGCAGGACTCCTCGCCATGCAGACAGCTGAACGTGACATTCGCTTGATTCATCTCTCGACCGATCAAGTCTTTGACGGCGACACGGCGCCCTATAAAGAGGAAAGTCCCACGAACCCCATCAACGCGTATGGGAAAGCCAAAGTCCAGGCAGAAGAACTTATGAGGTCGCTGCACCCACAGGCCACCATCGTCCGCACGTCGCTCCTCTATGATCTCCGCACGCCGGATCGCCAGGCGACACGCTTAATCGAGTCCGCAAAAACCGGCGAACTGTTTCGCTTGTTCGTCGATGAACTTCGTTGTCCCATCTGGGTGGAAAATCTCGCTGAAGTCTTATTGGAAGTAGCCACCAAGGATGTGCCAGGAATCTTACATATCGCAGGCCCTGAAAGCCAAAACCGGTGGGACTTTGGAATGGGATTGCTCCATCATTTCGGTATCACACCGACACCGAATATTCAAAAAGGAACCATCGAAGAATCCGGACTCGTCCGCCCCAAAAACCTCACCATGGACTCCTCTCGAGCCAAACAGCTTCTCCAAACACCACTGCTCTCGCTTTCAGAAGCCCGGAAAAAAGTTCAAAATCTCAAAATCTAAAAAAGCTGGTACCCACCAGGAAGAAAAAGCCATGAGTCTCTTTTACCCGTAGGGTGACAATCATGTTCGCCGTCAAGGGTTTTACCAACGGCTATCCGTTAAAAGTCTACGTTTTGACATGAACCCATCCCAGAGGATACATCTATATGCATGAAGACAACTGTCGATATACCTCAATCACTTTTAGACGAAGCCAAAAAGCTGGCCGCCAATCATCGGACCACGGTAAAGGCGTTGATTGAAGAAGGGTTACGGCGTGTCATCGGCGAGCATCAACGTTCGGGGGTGTTTCGCCTTCGTAAGGCAACCTTTAAAGGAGAAGGTCTTCAGCCAGGCATGAAAGGGGTGTCTTGGGAAAACCTGCGGGAACGCGCATACGAAGGTCGCGGAGGCTGATTACGGTTGACACGAATATCTTGGTGTATGCCCATCGAGAGGATTCTCCATGGCATAAATCGGCCTACGACCATCTAGCAAGCTTAGCGGAATGGGCCAAACCCTGAGCCATTCCTTGGCCATGCCTAAATGAGTTTCTGGCGATTGTGACTCACCCACGAATCTTCAAACCACCCACACCCCTACAGGCCGCCTGTGAGCAAGTGGATGCGTGGTTAGAATCCCCCAGAGTCTTACTCCTTTCAGAAACAAATGACTATTGGCAAGTATTACGGCAGGCGGTGATAGAGGGAAAAATTCAAGGTCCTCTCGTCCATGATGCCCGCATCGCGGCTCTTTGCCGACATCATGGCATTCAAGAGTTGTGGACAGCGGATCGTGACTTCAGCCGATTTCCCACCCTTTCTCCTCGCAACCCACTGCTCTAATAAACTGGGGCCCGTCCGATGACAGGCCCCAGTTCGAGAACTAGTGGAAACTGGCAGGCACCATCACTATTCATGCCCCAACATCAACGGTTCTGTTGCTTGACCTGGCCCCTGCCCTTTCGGATGACCCACCCACCTGCAGATCAGCCAATCGGGCTGACGCTCAAACCAAGGGCGGACCTTGTCTGAGCTCTGCGAGTTGGGCCGCCCCTCCGTTGCCTGCGTCAGCACGATTGAATGTGGCCGACCTGGGTGAAAATAGTTTTGGGTCCTTATGCCAAACAAGGGTCGCGCTCTTCGAGACGCACCATGTAAGTAGGCCTCAGCCACCGGGACGAAACCTGGCTCTCCCAAGCGCCAAGAAAAAACCACAGCACATTGAGGAGAATGGAAATGTCACGCGAAGAGATGAATTTGTTTGGAGGGCATGGGGAAATTGGAGCCGCGGCAGACGAGCCATCCCAAGCTAGACATAAGGTTTATCGTATTGCCAGACCTGACCCAATTCGTATAAAAGACGCTAGGTAACTCAAACACTCAACAGGAGTCGGGTGAACCCCACGGTTAGCCGATACGCTTCTGCCGCTGGTTAGGCACAGAAATCGGATCTCCAAGGTGGAAGTATGAATCCCTGATCCCCATCAATCATTCCGACATAACTTTTTTGAAAATAAGAGGAACGCCACCTTCCTTTGTCAGCAAGATGCTGCCGTCGTCCTGGATTTGGCAGGTAATGGTGTTAGAGGTTTTGTCTGGATTGATTGTTTTGAATATCACGATGTTTGCATACTCCCGCACCAGTACCAAGAGACGAAAAAACTCTTCCCCCAAGGCCACCCCAGAATACACCCCTTCCTCAAAGTCAATCGACACCGTCATAAGATCGTTTCGCCAGGTGCCTTTGAGCTTTGCGTGAAGTGGAACATGCTCAGCCTGAGAAGTTACAGATCCACCCGTGAAAATAACTTCAGGGGGAATGCCATCTTTATGGCTATCAAGACGCTTTTCCCCACAGGTATTAAGGTAAAAACATGCTTCCTCACATGTCATTATCTCACTGCCCGTTTTGGGGGAGGGACAGGAAAAGTCGGTTCCGGCGAGGTTCACCTTTTGCCTACCTCTGGACGAAGCCCTTGCTTTAGGTGGCTTGGCGGTCGCGGATGTTTGTGATAAAAACAGCCACTGATATTGGTGGTTTACTTCGAACCTTGAATTGTCCGAGTCAGCATCGTCGGCCAACACAGGCCCTAGGGCGCCTAGGATCATCACTATCGTGAGCCCGATCTCTTTCATTTGTTTGCTCCTTGGATTGATTCATCTATGCCTAACGGCAAAGTTCACCAGGTCTCAGCGAACGACATTGATCTCACCAAACCGTACGACCCACGGCTCCGAGGGCAAGGGTTTGTTAGTCAGCTTCCTCGGTCGTTCTTGTGAGCGCCTCCTTGGTTCAGTTCGTAAGTTCGTCAATCTTCCTATCGGGTGCATGCAACGATTGGTGGATACCGAGCCCGTAGGGGAGAGTTTCGTTTGCGACATTAGAAGTGATGACGGGATGAGGGTTTGATCACGTTGATTGCGCGCACTGCTCAATTCCATACCAGCCTCAAAGTTCGTTGATTAAGATGTTACTAAACGCCTCGGCCTTTGCGATTGAGGACGTGTGGATCTGAGGTTCGGTTTTGCAATCACGCAATCCTTTTTCGGCTTCACTCATCTGTGCCAACACATCCCAGGACTCAGTCTATTTGCAAGGCGACCTTCCTCCTGCCCTATCAAATTACCCCACCACCTGAATATCGGCCAACCGGGCTGACGCTCAAACCAAGGGAGGACCTTGTCTGAGCCCCGCGAGTTGGTCTGCACCTCTGTTACCTGCGTTAGCCAGATTGAATGTGGCCGACCTGGGTGAAAATGGTTTTGGGTCCTTTTGCCGGAACAAAAGGACCTGGGTCGCCGAGGCGAAACCCGGCACCATTGTCCAGGCGAATCCTTGCTCAATTCACGAAATATGTCAAATTGTCAACCACTTCAACAGGACAGACCCCTGCCAAGAGACTTGGTTGGTAAAGGAATTCAACAACCCAATTGACGGTTATTTCTTGTGTGGCAGGTATCGATCCACGAATACTCTGGGTGTAACGACCGAAATCCCCTTGTATCCCGATATCTTCAGGAGGGCCTTATCACCACTGCAAATAAATTTTGACCGGCCTGCCAGAGCACAAGCCATAAATTTATCATCATCAGGATCGGAGCACACACGTTCATCCAAAGGGGGTGCATGAACGACGCTGGCATGGGAGATCAGAAGCTCGAGAAACGGAGTAAGGTCAACTGCTGTGTATTTCTCGGACAGCTCAACACCAACTCGTCGGTATTCGTCCAGAATTTCAGCAGAGACGACAATTTCAACTTGGCCAACTCTCCAAGATTTCAGAATATCAAAAGGCGGTCCAGCGAAAAACACACCAGAAATAAAGACATTGGTGTCAAGGACGAGCCTCATGAAGCGGTTCGGACTTTGGCAATGGCCTTCCCAATGTCCGAACGCTTCAACCTGGCGTCCCTCGCCTGCCGCCTGGCCTTATCGATAAGCGAATCAAATTCATTCAAGACGGGCTTTTTGATGCTTTTCAGAATGACCGCGTCGTCTTGCCCCACTACCACAAATTGATCGCCTTCTTTTAAACCCAGTTGTTTTCGTATCTCTTCCGGAATGACGACTTGGCCCTTGGATGAAAGTTTTGTTGTGGCTATAGACGCCATTTCATTCTCCTTTTCTATAAACTTACTAGTAAGATTATACCCAATAGATCGGATACTTCAAGAGGTTTTTTTAAGCACAACAATTCCCTCGGTTGCCTTACAAGACAACGACCCGTGCATGCAACAGGAGCGCAGAGGATGGAGAGGGCTTATCTAACTCATTCAATGATGTATGAGAATTTCTCAGAAACCTACTAGGAAAGAGGTTTTCCTTTGCGGTCAAGGACTTCTTGAAGTTTCAGGCGGGAAATAGCCCCTTCACGAAGGATACGGGCCTCTGGCACAACCTGGAGCACGGTAGAGGGTTGGCCACCGGGAGTGGAACCTCCAGCCAGGATCAGATCTATTTCAAACCCAAGTTGCCGTAAAATCTCTTCGGCCGTTTGAGGGGGGGTTCCCCCGGTTCGATTGGCGCTGGTGCCGGTGACCGGGCCGGTGTGCGTCAAGAGTTCGCAGACTCGTGGATCATTCGGCTGCCGGACACCAATAGTTCCCTGGCCGCCGGTTAGGATGGGCGAAAGAGTTGAACGAGCCTGCAAGACCAACGTGAGCAAACCTGGCCAGAACTCTTCCATGAGTGTTCGAGCAACATCGGGGATATCTTCCGTTAGTCGGATCAGTTGCGACGTGTCACCCACTAACACTGGAAAGGGTTTGTGGCTGCGTTCGCCTTTGATATGCATGAGCCGCTCTAATGCCATTTTATTGAAGGGACTCACCGCGAGCGCGTAAAAACTATCGGTCGGCACAGCGACGACTCCGCCCTCCTGCAGACATTGCGCAACTTGTTGTATCAGTTGAGGCGATGGAGTCGAACTGAGTTGGAGAATCGTGGCCACGTCAGGGGCCCCTTGAATCAGGATGGGACCTGCAACACGCGGTGGGCAATGTCGGAACGGAAATAGCGGCCTTTAAACTGAATCGAGGCAAGCGCCTGATGGGCAAGATCTCTGGCTCCGGCCAAAGTGGAATCAATCCCGGTCACCCCTAAGACCCTCCCCCCATGCGTGACAATCTTTTCGTTGTCATGGGCCGTCCCGGCATGAAACACGATGACAGACTTCGACTCTTTGTCCGGAAGGCCGGTGATTGGAAAACCCGTTTGATAGGCCCCGGGATATCCACCGGAGGTCAGCACCACGCATACCGCCGCCTGATTGTGCCACTCCACATGCAGTTGGTCCAAACGATGTTCGACCACGGCTTCGATCACATCCAGCAAATCGGTTTTTAAGAGTGGCAACACGACCTGCGTTTCAGGGTCGCCAAAGCGGGCGTTAAATTCCAGCACATACGGTTTCCCATCCTTGACCATAATCCCTGCGTATAACACGCCATAAAATGGACTCCCCACCCGGGACAATCCAATGACCGCCGGAGACAACACGTCATCAAGAATACGCTGCCGGAGTTCTGGTGTCCCCAATGGAGCCGGCGCATAAGCCCCCATCCCTCCCGTATTGAGACCCGTGTCGCCTTCACCGATTCGCTTATGATCCTGGGCGGGGATCATGGGAATGACCGTTCGGCCATCGGCAAAGGCCATAACCGTGAGTTCTTCTCCCTCAAGAAATTCTTCCAGCACCACCCTGGCACCGGCCTGTCCAAAGCGCTGCTCTTCTAACATGCTTCGAACTGCCTCCTTGGCTTCGGCTCTGGTCGCACAGATGATGACCCCTTTTCCTTGCGCAAGGCCATCGGCTTTCACCACGATCGGGAGCGGACAGGATTCAAGCCAGGTTAAGGCTGGCTCCAGCTGGTCGAAGGTGCGCGAAGAAGGAGTGGGAATCTTTTCCCGAACCATGAGTTCTTTGGCGAAAGATTTACTGGATTCAATGAGGGCCGCATTGCGGGTGGGGCCAAAAATTCGCAAGTGCGATTTTCGGAATTCATCGGCGATGCCTAACGAGAGCGGCAGTTCCGGTCCGACCACCGTCAGATTGATCTCGTTGGTTTGGGCAAAGTGCTTGAGGCCTTCAATGTCATCGACCTGGAGTGGCACACATTCGGCCACCAGTGCAATCCCCGCATTGCCGGGGGCACAAAAGAGTTTCGTCACGCGAGGGGATTGCGCCAGTTTCCACGCCAGCGCGTGCTCGCGGCCACCGTTGCCTATGATTAATACATTCACCGGAAAATCTTGTGCCTCCCCTTGCCACCGGTCCCTACACATCCCAAGGATGGGGGAACCTTACAGCAAGGTCTTTGTACAACCCTAAGCGCTGAAAACCTCTCCCCGATCTACCATTCTCAAAAGGCCAAAAAAACGAAAAGATTCGTCAATATCCGAAAAGAACACCCCCACAAATCTGAACAATGGAACCCAAGGAAGATTCTGAAGAATGTCCGAGGTAGACCTATTAATGACGGAAGTGGCGCATGCCCGTCATAATCATGGCCATTTTATGCTCATCAACGGCTTGGATGATCTCCTTATCCCGAATAGACCCGCCCGGCTGAATCACAGCGGTAATGCCGGCGGCGGCGGCGGCATCTATCCCATCACGAAACGGGAAAAATGCATCGGAGGCCATCACGCACCCTGTGATGGGAAGATTCGCTTTCATTTCAGCTAGCTTCACCGAGTCGACCCGGCTCATTTGTCCCGCGCCAATTCCGACGGTTTGGGTCTGTGTGGCAAAGACAATAGCATTGGACTTGACGTGTTTGCACACTTTCCAGGCAAAGTCGCAAGCTTGATACTCGTGGTCGGTCGGTTGCCGTTGACTAGGCATAGATAAGTCTCCCATCTCACGTAACGACCCCAGATCCCGGTCTTGCACTAAGATCCCGCCCACAATTTTTTTCATATCTAACGCATCTCGTTGAGCACTCTCCAAGGCACCTACAGCTAACAGCCTCAAATCTTTTTTTCGTTGGAGTTCAGTGAAAGCCTCTTCCGAAAACCCTGGCGCAATCAGCACTTCCACAAACGTGGAGGTGATTTCCTTGGCCATCGCCAGGTCCACATTCCGATTACAGGCAATGACCCCGCCAAAGGCGGAGATCGGATCTGTTTCTCGCGCCCGCACATAGGCCTCGACCGGCATATCCCCGATGGCCACACCACAGGGATTATTGTGTTTGACGATGACGACCGCCGTTTCATCAAACTCCTTCACTAATTCCAACGCCGCATTGGCATCTAAGTAATTATTGTAGGACATGGCTTTGCCATGAAGTTGCTTGGCCTGACAGAGGGAGGCTTCTTTGGTCTGTCGATCCCGATATACCGCACCCGCTTGATGCGGATTCTCTCCATACCGCAGGTCTTCGACCTTTTCGTACGACAGGCACAACAACGACGGGAATTTTTGCGCGGAGGTGTCGGCTAATTTAGACGTGAGATAATTGGCAATCAAGCTGTCATATCTGGCGGTATGGTCGAAGACTTTTTTGGCTAACTCACGTCGCAACCCTAAGGATACGGTCCCGGATTGCAGGGCCTCCAACACGCGCTCATAATCCTGAGGATCGACCACCACCAGGACATCTTCATGATTTTTTGCCGCCGAGCGCAGCATGGATGGTCCCCCGATATCGATGTTTTCTATGGCTTCTTCAAATGTGCAGCCGGGCTTTGCAATGGTCGCCTCAAATGGGTAAAGATTGACGACCACCACATCGATGGGCTCAATCCCCTGCTCTTGCATTTGCCGCACATGAGCCTCGACCGAACGCCGGCCTAATAAACCACCATGAATCTTGGGATGTAAGGTTTTCACCCGCCCATTCATGATTTCAGGAAACCCTGTGTAATCGGCTACTTCTGTCACGGCAACCCCGGCGTCCCGGAGCATGTTGGCGGTTCCCCCTGTCGACAAAATATCCACATCAAGTGCCGCCAGCCCCTTGGCCATTTTCTCTACACCGGTTTTATCGGATACGCTGATCAGCGCTTTTCCCAATCTTGCCATGTGTTCTCCTGCCACTCGTCTCTGTAGATGGGTAAAAAAGGAGAGTCAGCTTACCAAATGACCTAGGGAACTTCAACGAATTCTAAAGATCATGCAATAAGGACCAACACCCTATTTCCTAGGGTTTCCTTATCCAACTCCATCGAAGTTTTTCTATGCCACTATCGAAGTTTTTGTGTTTCACCAACCTTATTTTTTTTGTCAAACCTCACATCAGTAACAGGCACGTTCCCATCAACAATATATTTCTTGGTACACCCATAAAGCCAACATCCGATTCTGCCGAAATATAATATTGAGAGCCAGTTCGAAATAATGGCAATACCAACATCTTGAACACCCCCTGTCCTCTTGGATTCGGTAACCAGATTTTCTACCTCCATGGTAAGCGAAACGAAGAGCAATCAGTATTGGGGCATTGCTGCATGTTCTGCCATATTCTGGCCAGCAAAGATCAACTCCAGCCATAGGATGATAATCAAAATTTCACGACATCAACCATTCACATCACGTTTCGCTCTTTTAACAACACTGTAAGGACTCTCAGAGTCATAGGATTCATTGATGGATTTCACCCTGATGTTCGTTGTGTTGTTGGTATGTCTGGCACTCGGGGCCATTGTGCTTACATTAAGTCTGAGTCCCTCAACAAAAAACAAAAAAGAAGAAAACCCGATCCAGGGCACAAGTTTCATTCCATCACAAATGTTCATGCGTAACGATGGGCTTGGAGGCATTGCCGTCAACGACCAAACTCTCAAAATTTGTCTGCTACACACTCCTGCAGTCCCACCACGCTTGCTTCATATTTCAAGCCTGGTCGGTACGTTCTTAGTGAAAAATGGAGAAGTCCTTAAAGAAACGCTCCGAACTGGCCCTAAATCACTCATTTCTTTTCAAAATGTCATGCACTCGAATGTGGAAAGACTGATCAAGAGTTGGGAGACCTCCTCTTCCCACAAAGACAACCAGCGGATCGACCTCATTGTGTGGATCCACGATGAAGACGAACCGTTCCATATTGTCAATTTCCTCAATATGGAAACCAAAGAGGGGGGCATTCTGTATGAAAAGGCCTTGGGCACAGCAACGCATTGGCACTCTGTGTTGGATGGCTTGATACTCCAGGCCGATCAACATGCCCGTCTTCAGACCGAACCCGACCAGGAGGGACCGGAAAATCCATTAGCGTCAGTTGCTGATGAATTAGAAAAATTAGGCGACTTAGTCGAAAAGAACCTCATGACACCACAAGAATTCACGATCCAAAAAGAAAAGCTTCTCGCCACCAAGACCTAAACGTTTTGCTTCTCTCCCCTCCAGACATTCCCTCACAAAATCCGAATCAATTCTCCCGGTTATTTCTCTGGAAATAACCATGCCTTCTTTTTTCTTTCATCAGATAAGGGGGAGGTAAGAGGGAAGACCGTCAAGAACCCATCCACAAACGAATCTCGCGCCCGATCCACTCATTTATTCCAACACGAACAAGAATCTTTTGGGGTTTTGGCAGGATTGATTCCCGACGCAACCCGCGGGCATCACCAAATAGTGCGCTGCTCCTCCCCCTCAAATAGGGAATGGCGTAGGTTACCTGTTTGCCGTTACCTACATCTTTATACTCATTGATCCAGGTTCTCATGCCATACGCTCTGACCTCCAAAACAAGGAAACATTGCTCTCATGCGGCAATCACGTGAATTCACCATCGTCAAATATGTCGCATTAATTTTTGGAATTCTTCTATCCTATGCATTGGCCTCAGAGTGGAACAGCTCCTCCCACCAACCCGATCTTTTTCAAGCCATCCAAGATCGCAATCTTTCCCTGGCACAGCAGTTGTTCGCCCAAGGGTCCGATGTCAATCAGCGCACGCCACAAGGAGCGACTCCCCTACACTTCGCCGCACGATCTGGACAAATTACGATCACCCGTCTTTTGTTACAACATGGAGCAGATCCTCAGGCCATCTATCAATCCGAATGGACGCCTCTCCATTTTGCCGCAAAAGGGGGACATGTGGATATCGCCGAGCTCTTACTCCAACACGGCGCGCCCGTGAATGGACTGGAGGGGAACATCACGCCACTTCACATCGCCGTGCAAGAACATCACCGACGCATGGCGTCTTTTCTGTTAGCTCACGGCGCGACCGTCCAGTCATCATTTAAAGAAGGGTGGACTGCGCTGCATGTCGCCGCACAAAATGGAGATACCGACATGACCCGTCTGCTCCTGGATTCCGGCGCGCCTATCGATGCCACGAATACGATTGGCATCACTCCGCTCCATTCCGCAGCCCTCTCCGGCCAACGGGATCTGACCCACTATCTGCTGTCTCGTGGAGCCACCTGCTCTCTTCCCACACAACCACTCCAAAGCCCCTCGTCTGCCAAATTCAGTCAACTGTATGCGGCTCTTCAGGAAGTCCTCCAGCACTGCCCCAACCGTCTGGCCTCCTAAGTCTTCTCAGGAAGCCGCTAACTTCCACTCCTTTCCTATTCGTCTTGTCACCCTCATTGAAACATCAGATGAAACCACTAGAGGCATCCAGGGATTCATTGTAAGATCCTGGGAACGCCTGCCTACCAGGGGAGGTCCCGGCAAAACCGGTTATCAATTTTTCTTACTCGAGGTCGTCTGTATTGGGGATTCCTACATGAGTTGGATGTATTTTGCCCTGTTGGCTGCGATCAGCGAATCCCTGAAGGACCTATTGAGTAAGCAGGGACTACGATCCGTCTCACCTCAACTGGCAGCATTAGCCGCTTGTGCTATTCCCATTCCCTTACTCTTGGCCATTGTGCTGTTCACAGACTCCGTCCCTTTGCTGGGACCGCGGTATGGATGGGCACTGCTCATTGGAGGAACCTTGAATATCCTGGCCATGTTCCAATTCATGCGGGCCTTACAAGCCTCGGACATGTCCCTGGCCGTTCCCTTCATTTCGTTCACCCCTATTTTCTTATTGATCACCTCACCCCTCCTGGTGGGAGAGGTGCCAACGACACAGGACATTGCGGGCATTGTGTGTATCGTGGCCGGGGCGTATGTGTTACACATTCAGTCGGTGCACCGCGGGCTCCTTGCCCCCTTGTTAGCGATCTTCCGAGAGCCGGGTCCCAGGCGCATGCTTTCTGTGGCATTCATCTATAGCATCACGTCGAATTTCGACAAAATCGGGGTACAGAATTCTTCTCCTCTCTTTTGGAGCCTCTCCATTGCTAGCGTGATGACCATCGGATTTCTGTTATTGCTTCGATTCCTGCCACAGCAACATATTGCGGCTCCACACACGAGCATCTTCGGAATCCTATTGCTCATCGGCCTGTTTCAAGCCATAGGCCTCCTCGTTCACAATACCGCGCTCAGTCTGGGACCGGTTCCCTCGGTCATCGCCGTGAAGCGATCCAGTATTCTCTTTGCCGTCATCTGGGGTTTTATATTTTTGCAGGAGCGACACATCGGTGAGCGTCTAGCCGGAGTACTGCTGATGATGATCGGAATTGGGATTTTGGGTTTTGGACAGGCAGAGTAAGCCTGTCAACCGGGCAGAAAACCGATAACTATTTTATGGGGAGGGTGGAAAGGTCGGCGACCGACACCAGCGGGCCTGGAAAGATACCGAGCAGGACGACACCGGCTACGGCGCAGGCCAACACAAACGACACCTGTGGAGAAAGGGCAAGTCGGGTATGCAATTCTTGTTCGGACGATGGCTCACGCATATACATCACCATGACAATTCGTAAATAGAAAAACGCTGAAATGGCGGCAAAGATGAGTCCAATGACCGCCAGCCACGCTAACCCGGCATTGACCGCCGCCATAAAGAGATACAGTTTCCCAATAAATCCCGCCGTGGGAGGAATGCCAGCCAACGACACCATAAAAATCAACATGAGAAATGCGCCACCTTTATGTCTCTTGGCCAATCCGGTGAAATCTTCTATTTCCTCACCTTCCAGGCCACTCTTCCGCAATATGGCCACCATGGCAAATGCCCCCATCGTCATAAACGAATAAATCGCTAAATAGAGCATGAGGCTCGACACTCCTTGAGCCGAGACCGCCGCCTCTGTGCCACTCCATCCAGCCACCACGACCCCAATCAACGCATAACCCGCATGGGCAATACTGGAATACGCTAGCATCCGTTTCACGTTGGTCTGAACAATCGCCACAAGATTGCCAAGAGCCACCGTGATGATACAAATCGCCAGAATCAACAAATTCCAATCGGGTTTGATGCCACCGAAGGCTTCCAGGAGGACACGAAGGAACGCGGCAAAGCTGGCAGCCTTGGAAGCCACCGCCATAAACGCGGTCACCGACGTCGGAGCCCCTTCGTATACATCAGGCGTCCACATATGAAAGGGTACCGCCGCAACTTTAAACCCGAATCCCACGATCAGCAGCATGAGCGCAATAAGCACCAACGGATCATCGATCCCGCGCCCATTGACCACGGCCGCGATTTCAATCAGCTTTGTACTCCCCGTGACTCCGAAGATAATCGAAATCCCGTAGAGCAAAATGCCAGAAGAAAAGGCTCCCAACACAAAATATTTGGCGGAAGACTCGATCGACCGAAGCTCAAATCGCTTGAATCCGGCCATGATATAGAGGGTAATCGACATCAGTTCGATCCCAAGATAGATCGTGAGCAAATCAGCCCCCGACACCATCACCATCATGCCGGTCAATGCCAACAAGACAAATGCGTAGTATTCCGCAAGCTGGATCTTTTCCTCTTTGAGATACCCCATTGATAATAAAATTGTGAGGCCACTCACGAGATATAGCAACATTTTCCAAAACACCGCATACGAATCGACGACCACTAAATCACTAAATGCCATCACTCGTGCACCAAAGCCGCTCGCCGTCACCACGCTGCACACCAGGACCACCCCGAGACTCATCCACGCCAGAAAATCTTTTTTGTTCGCAGGCGTAATGGGATCAAGCACGAGAATCAGACATGCCATGCCCACGATGAGCAATTCAGGAAGAATGACGACAAGATCTGCGAGAGGAAGCGTCATGGTGCAACCTCACCCTGCATGGCGAGAGGATGCCCGGATGGCTCGGCTGTCATCACCAAGGTATGCCCTGGCCTAGCCTCTCCCTGCTGAACCATAACCGATATGGATTGGGTCGCGATTACCCGCGCCACGCTCGCATGCATCACATCCAGAAGTGGTTTTGGATAGAGCCCAATCCAAAACACCAGCACCACCAGGGGAACCAGCATGCCAAATTCTCTCACGTTCAGATCGCGCAATTTGGGAAGCATCTGCAGAGAGGCTGGTCCATAGATAATTCGTTGCACCAAATACAAAATATATGCAGCAGCCAAAATAATCCCCAATGCGGCCAGCGTCGCTGTCAGTTTGCTCCAGGCAAAGGTTCCGACCAGGACTAAAAACTCTCCAACAAAACTATTCATGCCTGGAAGACCAACCGAAGACAACGCAAAAATCACAAAAAACGTCGCATATTTTGGCATGGCCTTCGCCAGCCCGCCATTGTCCGCAATTTGCCGGCTATGCGTTCGCTCATAAATGATCCCCACACACATAAAGAGGGCGCCGGTCGTAATGCCATGGTTGATCATTTGAAGAACCGCGCCTTCGATTCCCTGGGTATTCAACGCAAAAATTCCCAAGGTGACAAATCCCATGTGGCTCACACTGGAATAGGCAATAAGCTTCTTAATGTCCGTTTGCGCTAACGCCATATACGCACCATAAATAATGGCAATAACCGACAAGGTCATGATGACGGGGGTATACGCAACCGAGGCATCAGGCAACATCGGCAAGGAAAACCGCAAAAACCCATAGGTACCCATCTTGAGCAAGACACTCGCGAGAATGATGCTCCCGGCAGTCGGCGCTTCAACATGGGCATCAGGGAGCCAGGTATGAAAGGGAAACATCGGCACTTTCACAGCAAAAGCCGCAAAGAAGGCCCAGAACAACAGGGCTTGCAACCTAGGGGCATAGGACGCGTGGGTTAAGGCCAAAATATCGAAGGTTCGTCCCCCTTCAAAATACAGCACCAAAATCGCCACCAGCAGCAAGATGCTACCAGCCAGGGTATACAGGAAAAACTTGATCGCCGCATACACACGATTCGGCCCACCCCATACGCCAATCAGGAGATACATGGGAATCAGCATCGTTTCCCAAAATACATAAAACAGCACAAAATCCAAGGCAGCAAACACACCAATGGTCGCCGTCTCCATCACCAACAAACTGATCAGGAATTCTTTCATCCTGGTTTGAATCGACGTCCAAGACACGAGAATACAGAGTGGAGTGAGAAAGGTGGTTAAGAGGACAAGCGGCATACTGATCCCATCCACACCCAGGGAGTAATAAATGGCGGGAGACTCGATCCATAGAAGCTTTTCCACAAATTGCATGCCGGCATTGGCATTGTCGAACGCGAACCACAGAGGCAATGAGACCAGCAGCGTCAGAACAGAGACCGCAAACGCAATAGGTCTGGAAAGCGACTCATGAGCCAGCAAGACCGCTGCCACGCCAAACAGCGGCAGAATAAGGACAATCGTGAGCCAGGGGATCTCTCCTGTGGGAATGACCATCTCAGTCACGATTGAGTGATCTCCTGCCATGCTGTTGTCTGTTGAACCATCAGGAATTCCTTACCATACGATCGATCTTCAACACTAAAAAAAGATCAAGGCACCTAAAATGACCACTGCGCCGACAGTCATTGCCAGCGCATAATTCTGTGCTTGTCCACTTTGGAGTCGTCGCATCACCCATCCTCCCCAGGCCACGGCTCGCGCCACTCCATTGACCGCACCATCAATCACCAAAACATCCACCCGTTTCCATAACCGATCCGCGAGATTCAACGTTGGCATGACGACGGCCCGATCATAGGCTTCATCGACAAACCATTTATTCAAGGACAACTGATACAGCGATTGCCACTGAACGGCCAATCGGTCAGGCAAGCCCGGTGACTTGACATACACCCAATAGGCGGCACCAATACCAATCAGACCCATCGCGGTGGCCGTCACCATAATACCCAAGGCCGCAGGTCCTTCATGATGACCTCCGCCACCCTCAGCAGCAGGAAACGCGGGGGCCAAAAATTCTGGAATACCTATGTACCCTGCGAGAATACTCAGGACGGCAAGAATCAGAAGAGGAACCGTCATCGTTTTTGATGGTTCATGAACATGCTTGGCATGGTGAGGATCCACTCGTGATTCTCCCCAAAACGTCACAAAGACTAATCGAAAACTGTAAAAGGCCGTCATGAGAGCCGTCAGTAATCCTAAGACGGTCAGGGCTTTACCCAAGTCACCCGACATCCAGGCCGCCACGAGTAATTCGTCTTTGCTGAAAAATCCTGCCGTGAGCGGAAAGCCCGACAAGGCTAGCGCCCCAATAAGGAAGGTCCAATACGTCACAGGCAGCTTATCTTTGAGTCCACCCATATTTCGCATATCTTGTTCATGGTGAAGAGCAATAATCACCGCCCCACACCCGAGAAATAACAAGGCCTTAAACGCTCCGTGAGTCAGAAGATGATACATTCCCGCAATATAGCCACCCAGCCCACAGGCCATCATCATGTACCCGAGTTGGCTGAGTGTAGAATACGCCACGACCCGCTTGATATCGGTTTGCGTCAGCGCGATGGTCGCGCCAATAAACATCGTGACTCCACCAACCACTGCCACCACATCCATGGCCACTGGAGAAAGGTTAAATAACGGGGCCAATCTGGCAACCATAAATACGCCGGCCGTCACCATTGTCGCCGCATGAATGAGTGCTGAAATCGGAGTGGGACCTTCCATGGCATCCGGCAACCACACATGCAGAGGCACTTGAGCAGACTTCCCAACGGCTCCAACAAAGAGGAAGAGGCAGATTAAGGTGAGGACTGATATGTCCCAATGCCCTCCAACAGAACCAAGTAGATTCACCATACCACCGGCCATCTGATCCAACTGAGGAAAGACCTCCTGATAGTGCAAACTGCCGAAGGTGACAAAGACCAGCAGGATACCCAACATGAATCCGAAATCCCCGACTCGATTCACCAGAAACGCTTTGGTGGCCGCTGCCCTGGCTGACTCGCGCTCATACCAATGGCCGATTAACAGGTAGGAGCAAAGACCCACCGATTCCCAAAAGACAAAAAGCTGAAGGAAATTATCGGACATCACCAACATCAACATGGAAAAGGTAAAGAGCGCGATATTGCTAAAAAATCTGGCGTAGCCCGGCTCTCCATGCATGTAGCCAATCGTGTAGACATGGACCAACGAACTCACAATGGTGACGAGCAACAACATCGCGACCGTGAGCTGATCAACAAACAACCCTAAGGCAATATGAAGATTTCCGGAATCGGCCCAGGTATAGAGAGGAATTTGAAGTGTCTGACCACCGGCCACATCGACAAGTGCCATCATGGAAAGAAGGAACGATCCCAGGACGGCAGGAACGGCGACCCAATGGCTTCGGTCTTTGATCCAGTGGCCGAACAGCCCGAGGATGACAAAGGCCAGGAGTGGGAGGAGAGGAATTAAGGCGTAGAGCATCGCCTTACCATTTCAGCAACCGGAAGTCGTCAATGTTGGTACTGGCCGAATGCCGATAGAGCGCGATGATAATCGCCAGCCCCACCGCAACCTCCGCGGCAGCCACGGTAAGCGCAAAAAACACGAACACCTGACCAGAAAGATTACCCAGATAGGCAGAGAAGGCGACAAAATTAATATTCGTGGCATTCAGCATCAACTCAATGGATAATAAAATGATGATAATATTCCTTCGAATGAGCACACCCACCAACCCGATCGAGAACACGATCCCGCTCAGCACAAGGTAGTAGCTCACTGGAACGTCCATTAGCTCTTGGCCTCCAATATCCCCTTTTTGGTGAGGATGACCGCACCCACCATCGCCACTAAGAGAATGAGAGACGCGATTTCAAAGGGAAACAGATACGTGGAATACAGCAGCTCACCGATCGATTCCGTATTGCCCTGAATCAGCTGAGTAGGTTCTCTGAGATCGGGAAGATTCGCACCCAATGAGGTTTTCCCTTTCACCACCAGCAGGACCGCCTCCGCAAAGAGCATACATCCCAGAAAAAGCCCGACCGTCAATTGGTGATGAAAGCGTACTTCCCCCTTTAGGTTGAGCAACATGACCACAAAAAGATAGAGCACCAGAATTGCGCCCGCATACACCAGGATTTGAATCACGGCCAGGAATTCCGCATGCAACGTGACAAAGAGCCCCGCGACGTGAAAAAACATCACCAGGAGCGCCAGAGCACTAAACACCGGGCTTCTCAGGGCCACGACGAGAGCGGCCGTCACCACAATCACACTGGCAAAATAGAAAAAGACAATCGTTCCCATCACCTGCTCATTCAAAATTTTTCGCGTTATCCCACGGCCGACATGTGGACGGAGTGCACCGCCAAGGAATACGCCTACTCTTCTTTTTGAGGAATCTCTTTGAACCCCACATTAAAATAGGCCACATTGGGATGCTGAAATTCGAGTCGCTTTTCCCGAACCGGATAGTTGCGATCGCCAATCGCCAGGAGCTGCTCCTTATTCAGCTGCAGCTGCCGCTTATCATAGACCGCCCATTCATATTCCTGAGTCATGCCCAACGCATCAACGGGACAGGCCTTCACGCACAACCCGCAAAACAAACACCGGGTCATGTCCATGTAATATTCCTTGGAATACCGCTTCGTGGGTTCCCCCGGCACCTCGGCACTCACGACACGGATGACTCGGGAGGGACAGGCCGCCTCACATAAATCACACCCCACGCACTTTTCGGTTCCATCATCGTAGCGCAATAACGCCAACATACCTCGATAGTTCGACGGCAACTGTTTCTTCTCGTGTGGGTATTGGAGAGTGATCGGCTTATAGTGGAGGAGATGGGATAAGGTCGCCTTCATCCCTAACGCAATCTCGTAGAAAAGAAGCGTTTTGACCCACTCTTTGAATTTCATCCCGCTCAATGTTCTTAGTTCCCAGGAAAGAGATAGGCGACAATTGCCGTCAATACAATATTGCCGAGCGCGATAGGAAGAAGAACCTTCCACCCGAACCGCATCAATTGGTCATATCGCAATCGAGGCAAGGTGGCTCGAATCCAAAAGAATAAAAACAGGAACCCATAGACTTTGATCGTAAACCACATCATTCCCGTCAACCAGTGAAGAGATTCAGGTCCCTGTAAAAATTCCAAAGGCGCATGCCATCCGCCAAAAAACAAGACGGTGGCCACGCAAGACACCAAAATCATATTGCCGTATTCTGCCAGAAAGAAGAATGCGAACCGCATGCCGCTATATTCGGTAAAGAACCCAGCCACCAACTCACTTTCCGCTTCCGGCAAATCAAACGGGGTCCGATTCGTTTCTGCTATCGCGGAAATAATGAACACGACGAACGCCACGGCTTGTGGAAAGCCCCCCCCTCCGAAAAAGTACCAGTTCCAAAACCCACCCGCTTGCGCGTTGGTAATCGTCACCAGACTCAATGAGCTTGAAAGGAGCAACACGCCAACAATGGAGAGCCCCACATTCAATTCGTAACTGATCAATTGTGCCGCAGCCCGAAGGCCTCCCAAGAGGGAATACTTACTGTTTGATGACCACCCGCCCAAAATAATGCCGTATGCCCCGATTGAAGCAAACGCCAGGATATAGAGAATGCCGATATTGATGTCGGTGATCACAAACGGTTTAAAGGCCACCCCACCTACATCGATCGTCCAATCGGGCCCAAATGGAATGACGGCGAATCCGATGAGGGCAGGAACTAAGGACAACACCGGCGCCATGCTAAACATGAACTTATTGGCTCCGGCCGGAATGATGTCTTCTTTAAAAAAGAGCTTCAAGCCGTCGGCTACCGGTTGCAATATGCCATAAGGCCCGACTTCCATCGGTCCCATCCGATCCTGCATCCAACCCAACACCTTGCGTTCCAGTAGGGTGAGGGCTGCGACAGTCAAAAGCACTGCCACCATCACCGCGCCAATTTGGCCAAACGTTAAGGCTAATCGAATTCCCGTATCCATAACGGATTCACTCCTCTCCTCTATGTATCAACACACAAGCTGAGAACCGCCTCATGTTCCCACCATTTTTTCAAGACGAACGCGAGCCACCTTGCAATAGGGCACTTGCGTTTCGGGATCAACGCTATACGGCAATAACCGGCGTATCTCTTCATCAAAATGCTCGGGAAACATCGCGACCCCTTGAGGGATACGCTCACGAAGTCCGACCGGGGTGATCACCTCACCCAAACTATTGCTCACCTTCACGGTGTCCCCTTCATGAATACCGCGTCGAGCCGCGTCCTTCGGATGCAGATAGAGTCTCCCTGTCGCTTCAACTTGCAGTAGGCCTTTGGCTTTTCGTGAAAATTTTCCAGAATGAAACAAGGATTGAGAAACCTGCAAGATTATGTCATCAGCACCATCAGCTGAATCGTTTGCCGGCAATTGATACCGCGCAGCAACATCCCGCTGATAATCGGCCGTGAGGTATCTGGAGATGACCGTCAAATCAGGTTGAGCGGGCAAGGGTGCAGGCCCTAACGTGCGCGTACCAGGGAGGAGATTATGTATTTCTTTGCCAATGTCCTTGACGTCTCCATATTCCATCGGGTCATTCATCATCACCGAAAGCGCGGAGAACACTTCCCAGTCCGGTCGACTTTCTCCCACCAAATCAATAGCTTTTCGTACTGACTGAATATGCCCCTCAGTATTGGTAAATGTCCCGTCTTTTTCAGCATAGGAACAGGCTGGCAAAACGACATGAGCTTTTTGGGCCGTTTCGGTGAGAAACAGTTCCTGACACACCAGAAACTCAAGCTTCTCCAATGCCGAATGAATACCAGATGAGGGAGGCAAGGAGGCCAGGGGATTTTCACCAACGACAAACAAGGCTTTCAATTTGCCTCGTTGCGCATCTTCAATCATCTGTGGCAGTGAAGAGCCTGGTGTGTCGGGAATTGGTCGACCCCACGCTTGCAACAAGCCTTTCCGCACTTCCGGGTCACCAAGAGATTGTCCACCAGGCAACACCGACCCGGTCCCACCCATTTCAAAGGCTCCTTGATCGTTATTTTCTTCTGCCAAAGGAGCAAGCCCGCAGCCAGGTTTCGTGAGTTTGCCGGTCACCAATAAGAGGTCCAACAGATTCATGGTCATCCCGAATCCACCCACAGACCTCAGGACTCCCGACCCGACAAGAATAACCACCTTCTTTCCTTGACCAAAGACCTGGCCGGCTTGAGAAAACATACCCGAAGTCAGTCCGGTTTGCGCTTGAATCGCATCCCAGGACAGTGCTTGCAGGTTGGCCGTGATGTCGTTGAAATATGGTTGCGCATTAGCCTGAAGTTCTGGATCAAAAAGTTGCTGATCAACCACAGCTTTCAGCATGCCCAAAATCGCCCCGGCATAGGCCGTCGGTTTGACGCCCAGATGATGTTGGGCCAGGTTCACAATATTGCTGATGCTGCCAATCGCCGGTTCCAACGCTTCGATGGTAATCAGCTTCGCTCCTCGCCGCTTCACCGCTTCTTTGACCTTCAACCCTGTAATTGGATTGGTTTCCGTAATATTGGTCCCGACAAGTAACAGGGTATCTGCCGATACAATATCATCAAAGCTCACAGCCCAACGATGAGTGCCTTGCACTCGTTGCAGGGCATGCACACCATTCAGATGCCCATACCGCACACTACTATCAATCCGATTGGTCCCCACCACACCGCGCATGAATTTCTGAAAAACATAGATATCTTCATTGGTACATCGTCCCGTAATTAATCCGCCAATCGCATCGGGACCATACTTGGTTTTAATGTCCAATAAACGCTGCCCCACCAGCTCCAAAGCTTCTTCCCATTGCACCGGTTGAAAATCGTCGCCTTGACGAATGAGAGGCGCCGTCAATCGATCAGGATGGACGCTGACATGGTAGCCAAAGTAGCCTCGGGCACAGAGATCCCCGTTGTTGCGACCGGCCCCGTGAGTGGAATTCACTTCGATTAAGTCATTATTCTTGGTTTGAAAGGTGATTTGGCACCCATCCCCACAATAGCCGCAAATGGAATCAGTCCGCTTCAACATCCATGGGCGAAATTCGTACATGGAGAGTCGACTGGTAATGGCTCCCACCGGACAAATCTGGATACACCCACCACAAAACTCGCAATCCAATTCATGGGCACCGAAGGCCTTAATTTCCGTCATCGTGCCGCGACCCACAGGTGCCAGGGCTTTGACATCCATGACCTGATCACAATACCGGACGCATCGCAGGCATTGGACACACCGGTTCATCTGCGTTTCTATCAGCGGACTGAAATACTCCTTCTGAAAGACTCGTTTGAGTTCCTTGAATCCACTGGTCGTCGCGGTATATTCATGGGAAAAGTCCTGAAGATCGCACCGCCCCCCTTGATCGCAGACGGGACAATCCAACGGGTGATTGGCCAAAATAAAATCTAACACCGACTTGCGGGCCTCCTGCGCCACTGAGGAAGAGGCGGATTTTACCACCATGCCTTCCGCCACTTGTGTGCTACAGGAGGTTTGCAAACGCGGCATTTTTTCAATTTCCACTAAACACATCCGGCAATTCGCATCGGGCGTCAGCTTCGGGTGATAGCAAAAGTGCGGCACCATGACGCCAACCTGCCGCGCAGCCTCAATGACCAGCGTCCCTTTGGAAACCGTTGCCGACTTTCCATCGATCGTCAGCGTAATCATGTCTGTGGTGGTCGTTGGGGTTGTCGCCATTTCGGTTACACTCAATGCGTGAAAACTGGAATTTCCTTGCTGCGAGGCATCGTCTCTTGCGCTTCCAGAATGAGGGCCTCATATTCCCCACGCCAATGGCGTAGAGTGCTCACAATGGGAGACACTGCCGCATCACCAAACGCACAAACCGTCCGGCCAGGGATATTTCCGCAGAGTTCATCAAGGACTCCAATATCTTCAGGACGCCCTCGTTTGTTCCAGATTCGCTGAAGAGTCTGAACCAGCCAGGAAGTTCCTTCCCGGCAGGGCGTACATTTTCCGCACGATTCATGATAGAAAAATTCCATCAATCGCAGAGCGGCCCAAACCATATTCGTGCCTTCTTCCATCACCGTGACGCCGCCTGATCCCAGCATAGAACCGGCTAAAGCCACTGACTCAAAATCCATTTTCACATCTAAATGTTCAGGCGTCAGAAATGGAGCCGAAGCTCCCCCAGGGATAAAGGCCTTGAGGGGCTTATCCGATCGCATGCCTCCGCCCAATTCATAAATCAACTCACGGAAGGTGATGCCCATGGGGGTCTCATAATTACCAGGCCGCTTCACATGTCCACTCAAACAAAATACGCGCGTTCCGCAACTTTTAGGCGGAGAGCCAATCGAGGCAAACCACTCTCCCCCTCGATTGATAATATGAGGAATATTCGCCATCGTCTCGACGTTATTCACCACAGTGGGGTTTTGATACAACCCATGCGTCGCCGGAAATGGCGGCTTAAAACGAGGCATGCCCCGTTTGCCTTCTAACGATTCCAGAAGTGCCGTTTCTTCACCACAAATATAGGCTCCGGCTCCAAGGTGGACAAAAATATTGATCGTCAATCCGCTCCCCAGGACATTCTCGCCAAGATACCCGGCCGCATTGGCTTCTTGAAGAGCCTTCTCCAAAATCTTCGCCCCTAAACGAAATTCTCCTCGAATGTAAATGTAGGCCGTTTGTGCGCCAATGGCGAAACAGGTGATGGCCATCCCTTCCAGCATTTGATGGGGATCCCGTTCCATGAGTTGCCGGTCTTTAAACGTTCCGGGTTCGCTTTCATCCGCGTTGCAGCACAGATATTTAGGCCCAGGATGATCCTTGGGAATGAACCCCCATTTCACTCCTGTAGGGAACCCAGCTCCCCCACGACCGCGAAGCCCCGACTTTTTCACCACTTCAATCACCTGATCAGGCTTCATATCCTTCAGAACTGTGCGAAGAGCTCGATACCCACCGGCCTTTTCGTAGTCGGCCAACGAACCGGTGTATCCCGGTTGCTCCATATTCTTCAATAATATTTTTTCGTATGTGGCCATAAAACTACTGTTTCGTGAACGTGTAGGTTATTGATTACCGATGCGTTCTCTACCCGCGCCTAGTCCTTACGAAGGCTCCTGTCATTTGGCAAGAGGCTGAGGATACATGAAGGGTCCTGTTTTTAGCGAACAGGTCCCGTCCCGTTTTAAGTCGTCCAAGACACGCCCGACCTTTTCTTCAGACAATTGCTCATAATAGTCATCATTCACTTGCATCATCGGACCCGTCCCACAGGACCCAAGACACTCCACCACGCTGAGCGTAAAGATGTTGTCTGCCGTCGTCTGACCCTGTGCAATGCCCAGTTTTTTCTGGATCCACATCACGACATCATCAGATCCAACTAACGCGCACATGAGCGACTTGCAGACTTGAAGATGAAATTTCCCGATCGGCTTGAGATTGAACATCGTATAAAACGTGACGGTCTCAAACACTTGTGCCGGGGTCAAATCCAAAATTTTGGCAATCTCTTTCATGGCCGATTCACTCACAAATCCTTCTTCTCGCTGCGCCAAATTCAATAACGGCAACAATGCCGATCGCTTCACCGGATACCGGGACAGAATGTCATCAACCTCATTTTTGAATCGCTCGAAAAGCATAAAACACTCGTTAGTTGAGGTGAGCAGTTCTGGACCAATGGCCATCGTGCCCGTAAACCCTTAACTCCATGACACGATCCCCCATGTTATCGATCACACTCCCCCATCACAATGTCGTAGGTTCCAAAAATCGTGACGATATCCGAGATCAGATATCCACGAGCCATATGATCAAAGGCGCCCATATGGATAAAGGACGGCGATCGGATTTTCAATCGATAGGGACGCGAACTCCCGTCACTAATGATAAAGAAGCCCAATTCCCCTTTAGGCACCTCCGTCGCACAATACGTTTCGCCCTTCGGTGGCTTAAAGCCTTGCGTAAAGATAATGAAATGATGAATCAGGCTTTGCATATCTCTCATCACCTCGGGCTTGGGAGGTGGAATGGCCTGAGCATCGACGGCCATCACCGGCCCCTCAGGCATTTGATTGAGGCATTGCTCAATGATGCGAGCGCTTTGCCACATTTCTTCCATCCTGATCCAATACCGGTCATAGGTGTCTCCGTCTTTTCCGAGAGGCACCTCCCACTCCACACGATCATACACGCCATACGGCTCGAGCTTTCGAATATCATAGGACACTCCCGACCCGCGCAGAACCGGCCCTGTGCATCCGAAATTGATGGCATCCTCCGCAGAAAGGAGTGCCACACCCTTTGTGCGGGCGACCCAAATTCTATTTTTTTGTAAGAGAGTGTCGTATTCCCGAATATGTTCCGGAAACGTTTTTAAAAAATCCCGGAGGGTCGTAATAATTTCCGGCGTGAGATCCGCATCTACGCCTCCAATCCGATAATAATTCAATGTCAGACGAGCACCACATAATTTTTCAAACATATCTAACAAGACTTCACGCTCCCGGAAGGTCCAGAAGAACACGGTCATCGCGCCAATATCCAGGGCTTGTGTTCCCAACCAGAATAAATGGCCGACGATACGTTGCATTTCGGCAACGATGGTCCGCACATATTCCGCCCGTTCTGGAACGGTCATATCAATCAGTTTTTCCACAGCCCGCACATAGGCATAGTTATTGGTCATGGCACAGACATAATCTAAGCGGTCGGTATGCGGGACCATCTGCATATACGTCAGGCCTTCAGCCAGTTTTTCCACTCCCCGGTGCAAGTATCCAAGATCGGGTGTGGCCTTGCTGACCCGCTCACCATCCAACTCCAGAACGACCCGAAGCACACCATGGGTGCTGGGATGCTGTGGACCCATATTGAGAAGCATTTCCGTTGTGCGTTTGGTGTCACCTGGATGATCCTCCGCCATGAATTGATGCCGTTGATCTTCGGGCACCTCGGCTTCCGACCATTCGCCAACCGGTTCATCCAACCTGGGAAGAAAATCAAAGCGGCTCCGCCACCCTTTCCCTTCGGCCGGGAAATCTTTTCGTAACGGATACCCTTCATCATAATCTTCAGGCATTAAAATTCGACGAAGATCGGGATGCCCGCTAAAGCGGATGCCCATCAAGTCGTACACTTCACGTTCCAGAAAATTCGCCCCTTTCCAAATCGCACAGATTGAGGCGATCTCCGGATGATCTTCTGTCACGCGAGCTTTAATTCGAAGTCGGGTTCCATGTGGAAGGGAGAGAAAGTGATAAATGACTTCAAACCGCTCGAGGTCATCAGGGTAATCTGCCGAGCAGATATCGGTAATGTGATCAAACGCCATCGCGGGATCCTCATGGAGAAATTGCGCAATCTCCAGCCAATGATCAACTTGGACTTGTGCCCACAAGTCCAAACGCACGGGGTCCTGCTGCGCCGTCAGTACAGCCTGAGGAAAGCGGTTGACCAGGGGTTCAAGAAAAGGATGCATAAATTGAATCTGTTACCGAATTGTCGTCAATCAAGAAACCGTTTACACAACTTCCAAGGTTATTTCACGAAGTACTTTTCTTTCTGAATTTTTTCTTGGAGTTTAATGAGACCATCCATGAGCGCCTCTGGCCTTGGTGGACAACCTGCGATATAGACATCCACAGGGACAATTTGATCCACACCCTGAACCACACTGTAACTATTGTAGTGATTCCCGGATGTCGCGCAGGACCCCATGGAAATCACATACCGGGGCTCCGCCATTTGATCATAAATTCGACGGATCACCGGTGCCATTTTCCGACAGACCGTACCAGCCACAATCATCAAATCGGACTGGCGTGGTGACGCACGAAACACCCCGGCCCCAAAACGATCGATATCATACTTGGAAGACACCGAGGCGATCATTTCAATCGCACAACAGGCTAACCCGAATGTCATCGGCCAAAGGGCTGATTTCCGACACCAGGCAATACAATAATCCAGGTTGGTCGTAATAATATTGGGTTCAAGTTGTCGTTCAAACATGCTCATAAGATTGTCGTGCGTGCCTCAATGTTTTGAATGTGGCTTGTTGCCTACCCCCAAAAGATAGGGGTGCCATTGTACTGGGTGAGCTCCGGTTTTTTCTAGGCATAAAGACCTATTTTTCTTAATCCCAATCTAACGCACCTTTTTTCCAGGCATACCAGAACCCCACAATGAGAATGGCCAAGAACACTCCCATTTCAACAAGCCCAAGAAGACCAAGCTTTTTAAACACCACAGCCCAAGGAAATAAGAACACCACCTCAATATCAAAAATAACAAAGAGCATGGCAATGATGTAGTACCGCATCGGGAACTGGACCCTGGCGTCCATAAACAACGGAGCGCCACTTTCATAGGGAAGCAGTTTCGCCCGATAGGGCCGGCTGGGACGGACAATCCACCCCACAACCAGGGACCCGATTCCAAACAGTGCCCCAAGAACCATGAAGATGACGATGGGGAGATAATTAAAAGGAACCGGTTCACTACCCATTGATCACTCTCATCCTAAATTGAATCATGCTCATCTCAATAATCTCGGTTACGACCTTTGTTCTCCGCCTTCAATGTGAGGATAACACGTCATCAAAAAAAGCCCGATGACGTAAGCCCCGAACAGGGAAAGGCTCCATCCCTTTTCGCTGAACAAGAACCTTAAACGTTGTCCCCATCCCATGCGGACGTAATAAATGCGCTAACGCCCTCACATCCTCAGACTCCTGATCTTGGTCTCGCACCAATTCTTCGACTCCTAACGCAATCAGCCAATTGGCCATTGTCGTGAACCCGCTCAGGTCCATCCCACTTGTCGTTCCAACGCTTGCCAAAGCGGAAAAATTGACGTGAGCCGTCATATCCTGCTCTCCAACCCTTGAATACGGATCGGTCGAAATGGCATGCCGATAATAACACAAGAAGGTCCCGTCCTTTCGGTCGGAACAATAATAATCACTACGCGTATGACCATAGTCGACGGTCACCACGACACCGCGATGGAGAAGGCGAGCCACATGCTTCATCCAAGCCTCAGCGGCAAGATGGAGTTCCGAGGTTTGCCCTTCATTCAAGGTCACCTTATGGGTCTCGATATATTCGACCAATTTCGGAGAAAGATTATGATCCAGGCATTCAACAAAATGCCCGCCTCTGTAGTCGACACATATTTCACGAAGGCCTTGGTTAGTCCTTCGGACTCGGTGGACGGGTAACGCATCGACTAATTCGTTGGAAAAAACAACACCGGTTACTGAATCCGAGTCAACCTCCTCTAACGAAGATTTCCAACTCAGATGACTCTTTCCCCAGTCCCCCACCACCTCGCTGAGCCTGGCTGACTGACGCGATTGAAGATGAGGACTCCGCTCCACGATTTGATAGAAAAGGCGGTGAAAGAAATCAGAAGCGATCGTTTGGCATTCTTGAAGGAAATCACCGGCGAAGGTTCCGTTTCCTGCACCAATCTCCATAAAGGTAAACTGGGCGGGATGGCCTAACTGGGCATCGATAGCCAAGATCTGACAAACCAGGGTTTTCGCCAAAATAGGAGACAATTCTGGTGCAGTATAAAAATCACCGCTCCATCCGATTCGGTCGGAGGAAGGGAGGTCAGCTTCAACCGTCTGGGTCATATAATATCCGTGTGGAACATCATAGAGCGCCAATTCCATGAAACGCGCAAAACTCATGGGCCCTTTACGGGCAATTTCCGACAGAATCTTCTCGATAAGGTCTGGATTGCCCTGGATTTGGTGAGGATGGGATGGCACGAATGGACTATGGTCACTCCTTCAATATACCTATAGGGAATCGGTTACGATAACGACCTAACTTCATCCAAGTCAAGCAATTTCACACTTTTCAAAGCAATAAAAAACAATAGATTCAATATGTTATGGGTACGCACCCGGGCAGGAGTATCAGGAAGGTCAGTGACAAGCAGGAAGTGAGTGAACGTTACGATAGGACTAGCATCAATGAGCAGAGCAGAGAAAGCCCTTCAGAGTCCTTATAAGGTATTAGGTCCCATGACATTTCTTGTATTTTTTCCCGCTCCCACATGGGCAGGGATCATTCCGTCCGACTTTCTCCTCAGCACGCTGAACGGTCCGTTGTTGGGGAGTGGCCGCAGACTCTCCACCGCGGTTCAAATTTAATTGCGCCGGACGGGGCGCTTCCCGCTCAGGCTCAGGCCGTTCCCCGCGAACTAATTGAAATTTAAAGAGCCGTTCCAACGTATCATTTTTAATCCGCTCCATCATCCCGGCAAACATGTCGTAGCCTTCACGTTTATATTCTGCGAGAGGATCCTTTTGTCCATACCCGCGTAAACCGATTCCATCCTTTAACTGATCCATCCCCCATAAATGATCTTTCCAATGATGGTCAATCATTTGCAGCAGGATCGTCCGCTCCACATAATGCACTAAATCCTCGGTGGCGCCATGCTCATGAATTAAACCTTGGACTTTGTTCCGGTAGGCCTGCTTTAATTTTTCTGGAATTTCTTCCTTGAGCGCTTCTCGACCGACGTCTTTGATCTCATCAGCTTGAATCACATCCACGCCAAATTGTCCCTGCACCGATTCTACTAATCCCGCAACATTCCATTCCTCGGCATACTGCTCCTCAGGGCAATAGATATCGACGAAGCGCTCGCCTACTTCCTCGATCATCCCGAGAACGTCTTCAGTCACATCGGTCGCATGTAACACATTCTGCCGATGTTTATAAATAACCTCCCGCTGCTTACTCATCACATCGTCATATTCAAGAAGGTGTTTACGAATTTCAAAATTATGGCCTTCAACCTTCTTTTGCGCGTTTTCAATGGACTTGGTGACCATGCGGTGCTCAATGGGCACACCTTCTTCCATGCCGAGCTTGAGCATGAGATTTGAGACCCGTTCAGACGCAAAGATGCGCAGCAAGTCATCTTCCAATGAAAGGAAAAAACGCGATGAGCCGGGATCTCCCTGCCGCCCGGCCCGGCCTCTCAGCTGATTATCGATCCGGCGGCTCTCATGACGTTCGGTCCCGACAATGTGCAATCCTCCGGCTGCCAGGACTTCTTTCTTATTCTCATCACAGGCGGCTTTAATGGTGGCGTAAGCTTTGTTTTGCTCCTCTTCTGTCAGATCCTCCCCCCGATAAATCACCTGTTGCTTGAAGAGGGCTTCCGCATTGCCTCCCAATAAAATATCGGTCCCGCGGCCGGCCATGTTGGTCGCGATGGTCACCGCACCCTTTTGCCCGGCCTGGGCAATAATTTCTGCTTCTTTTTCATGGAACTTGGCATTCAAGACATGATGCTTCACGCCTCGATGCTTCAATAAGGCGGCAAGACGTTCGGACTTTTCAATGGAAATCGTGCCAATAAGAACCGGTTGGCCCTTCTCATGATACTCTCTGATCTCGTCAGCAATGGCCTCGAATTTTTCCTTTTCCGTCCGGTAGACCACATCCGGATTATCAAGCCGAATCATGGTGCTATTGGTTGGTACCACATTCACTTCAAGGTTATAAATTTTCGCAAATTCCGCAGCTTCGGTGTCCGCTGTCCCGGTCATGCCCGCCAGTTTATTGTACATACGAAAATAATTCTGGAACGTCACGGATGCCAGGGTTTGATTTTCGTTGGCAATCTTCACCCCTTCTTTGGCTTCCACAGCCTGATGAAGGCCATCACTCCAGCGCCGTCCCGGCATTAGACGACCGGTAAACTCATCAACGATCATCACCTCGCCATCCTTCACCACATACTCCACATCCCGATGGTAGAGCACATGGGCCTGGAGGGCCTTAATGACGTGATGCACCAAGCTCAGGTGCTTCAAATCATAGAGATTATCAACACCCAACAGTTTCTCAACATGCGCATTGCCTTCATCGGTCAGGGACACCGTTTTTGTTTTTTCTTCAATCGTGTAATCCTCTTCCCGCTTGAGGTGAGGAATAATCCGATCCACTTGAAAATAGAGGTCTGTGCTTTGTTCGGCAGGTCCGGAAATAATCAACGGCGTTCGAGCTTCATCAATGAGAATACTGTCGACTTCGTCGACAATGGCAAAGTTCAACTCCCGTTGGACGCCCTGGCTCAAGTCCGTCACCACCAGATTATCCCTCAAATAATCGAAGCCAAATTCATTATTGGTCCCATAGGTAATATCGGCCCCATACGCCTCACGTCGAGAACACGGCCGAAGGTATTGCAACCGTTTATCCGGCGCATCGTAGGTCGGATCAAATAAAAACGAGGCGTCGTGTTGAATGGTCCCGATTGATAAGCCCAAGCCATGGTAGAGCGGCCCCATCCACTGAGCATCCCGCTTCGCCAGATAATCGTTTACGGTGACGAGGTGAACCCCTTTTCCCCCAAGGGCATTCAGATAGATGGGAAGGGTGGCCACGAGTGTCTTGCCTTCACCCGTGCGCATCTCAGCAATGCGCCCCTCATGCAAGACCATACCCCCTAACAGCTGCACATCAAAGTGCCGCATACCAAGCCGGCGCCTGGACATTTCCCGGCACACGGCAAATGCTTCAGGGAGAATATCGTCTAAGGCCTCTCCGGCTTCCAGCCTTTTTTTAAAGATTGGGGTCTTTGCCGCTAACCCCTGGTCATCCAGGGGTTGCAGGGAAGCCTCAAACTCATTGGCTTGATCCACTTGGGGCTTGAGCCGTTTCAGCTCTCGATCATTTTTGCTACCAAACAGAATATTTAACAGACGAACAAACATGTCGACCTTACACCTCGGACACAGAAATAGGGTTGAAGAAACTCACGATGGACAGGGATTAAGGGCTAGACAAACCTTTCAAGCCGTACAGTTGCCCTAGTATACCGAATTGCCGGTGGGAATCAACTCACTGGACAGTGATAAATGACTGAGAGGCTAACGGTTAAACAGAGAGCTTTTCGAAAGCTGGTGCGTGCATTTGCTTGACAGAATCTTTCTTGTTTCCCTAGCATAGACACTCTTTTTCATTTATAAATTTTCAAGTTTTTTAACTCTAGATGACATGACATATCGAAAAAGTCTTGCAGTTGTCCTCAGTCTGATCCTACTCCTCATCACGGGGACTATGCATCGGAGCTATGCCTCGCATATTACGGAGCACACGCACCACCACACACCCGCCACACACAGCACAGGAGCCTGTTCCTGGATGTGCGCTGCCGCTCAAACTATTTCCGGCGACAATCATGTTATTTCCCATAGCTTTCAACTCCTTGCACTCATAGAGTGGACGTTACCTGAATCCCCTTCTCTCATTTCCGCCCGTTTTCTTCCAACCAGAGCTCCTCCACGATAAACCGCCCTCGTTTTGGCTCCCGGGCCGCTTTCACCGCATCAGTTGAGTTTGGAAACGATCTCTCCGACCTTAACGAGAAGTGGGACATTTTTCTCAATATTATTTCTTGATCACGCAATTGGTGGGTTGTAGCAAAGGACCCCCTCTTGAACAGGGAAACGCGTACGATGAGAAACATAAAAATTATAACAGGTCTATCCATTTTGGGCCTTTTCATGCTCTTCATTGATTGGATGCCTTCGGTATGGGGCATGGCCAGCCGCCCCCCATTAATAGGCAGTCCGGCACCGGAATTCCAATTGACGAATTTATCCGGAGTCACCCAATCACTTGAACACTATCGAGGTAAGGTTGTCTTGCTAAACTTTTGGGCAACCTGGTGTCAGCCCTGCACCAAAGAAATGCCGGCGATGCAGGCCGCACATACCTCATTACAAGATCAAGGATTCGCGGTTCTGGCAATCAACGAACTGGAAGATATCAAGAAAGTCCGTGAACATATTCTCGAACACCGGCACACGTTTGACGTTCTGCTCGATCCTGACAATCAGGTCGCCAATATGTATGGGGTGGTTGGGCTACCAGTCAGTGTCTTCATTGATAAGTCCGGACACGTGAGAAAAATTATCAAAGGGGGGCTCTTGACCGAAGAATCAATCCTGGAAACTGTCCAGCCCTTGTTAAACGAATCCGTCGAAGCCTTCAAGAAAGTTCCCAGGTTGTGAAGCGAACGAGTTTTTCTATAACCACTGGTATTCTTCTTATCGCCTTTCTCGGCTTAAACAGTTGGTTGCCGTATCAAGCCACCCGCCATAGTCAGGCCCACGCCCACCACCAGGCAGCCACCCATTTGTCTCCGCTCTGCTCATGGATTTGTGCAGCCGGCCACATTTCATACACCGAGGGGGTGGGCGTTCCTACACAATATTCGTCACTCGTTCATTTTGAAATACCTCCACCGCATATTTGGGGCACGCCTTTACCTTCACCAGCCCTTTCCAGGGGCCCACCTTCCTCCTTCATACTGTCATAAAAAACGTGTAGTCCGCTTTTACGCTCTGAACTATCCCGCTCCCAGTTTAACGCTGGTCCAGGAGATATCCAAGCTGAACCATCTGGCAGCAAAGCAGGAGCTTCGACAACGTCAGGTACTGATCTCGGCATATTTAAGAGCGCATTTATTCACGTGGTTTTTCTAAGGAGTTTACTCATCATGCAGTCTGGACATTCATTTAGTTCGAAATTTTCGGTTGCTTCCTTTTTAGCTTTGACATTCCTTTCGTATTCCATCCCCAACGTGGCTCAAGCCAGTTGCGGCGCGGCCTCCTGTTTCCTTAATGTCGGTAACCAGCCCAGCGTTCAGCCTCAGGGCACCCTTCGGACCGACATGTCCTATAGCTACGTTCCGCAAAAAGGACCTCAAAATCGAGTCGCGGCGGTCAATTTGAAAACCAAAGAGCAAATCCTTGATGAGCACCAGGAAATTTCCACCATTTCTCAACAACTTCAAATGAACCTCAATTACGGCGTGACCGATCACTTCACGCTTCAATTATCCGTCCCGGTCATTTTTCGAGACCACGACCATCGTGTAGAAGTGGGAATAGAACCGGATTCCGGCCATCATGAAGGGGAGGGAGAATTTGAAAATTTCGATACGTCCGGAATCGGAGATATCCGCCTTATGGCCAAATATGGCTTTTTGCCTTCTCTGCGAAGCCTACTGGTCTTCGGAGCAGGAGTCGAATTTCCAACCGGCCAATTTGAGGCACAAACCGGCGGACATGGTGCAGGTGTGGTCGAAGAACCGTCGTTACAAGTTGGGCGAGGGGATTATGGCGTCATCGGACACGTATACCAGGCTTATGAACTCATTCCACATTCCCTGAACCAATTTCTTTCTTATACCTATCGACACACCTTTCAAAACAAATTCGGCTACCAATTCGGAGACACCCATATCGTTTCCGGAGGATTGATTTACAACATCACATCCCGTTTCGCCCTTTCCGGACAATTCAATTATATCTATAATGTTGGTGATACGCTTCGCAGCACTCTCTCGCAAGCTGGAGGAATTGGTACCGGCCTTTCGGGAGAGACGGATATAGACACAAACCTTAGGCGTCGTTCCGTCAGTAATACCGGGTCGACCAATCTTCTTTTCACTCCTGGCCTCACGTTGAATTTTAATGACAGCACCAGTTGGTATTTTTATGCACAGGTGCCCCTTGTCCAAGATTTTAATGGGGGGCTCGAACAAGGAGTGAGCTTCCTGACCGGGTTTGTGAAATTTTTCAACGTCAATGATGCCGGCTAGCCATTTTCGACAATTTGGCAGCCTCCACCCAATAGGCAAACTGTGGCCGGGGATCGACTTAGTCGGTCTCCAGCCCAAAGAAGTAGAGGTATCATGGTGAGTCCGCGGGGTATCATGTTTGTTAGTTGGTTGTTCATGTGGGGAATTCTGATCTCGAACCCACCTTCTTTGGCTGGAGATCCATCTGATATTTCAGAACCCATTGAATTATTAGAAGTCATTGAAGTGACGGGAACAACGGTGACAAAAGCCGTCAAAATATTTTCCTTTCCTTTGCCCACTTTCAGCCACCCATGGCCACCCACGACATTTCACCACTTTGCACTTCCAGATCTTCATGTCGTCAATCTGCCACAGCAGGCCATTCCACGAATTCTCATAGACCAGACCAGTAAAGCACGCGGGCGTTCCACAAACGTCAAACCATTGAAAACCGAACGCCCTCTCTATCCCAGAATGGCCAGAGAGCAAGGTTGGCAAGGAAAGGTGGTGCTACGCGCGCGCATTTCGGCTGAGGGCACAGTCAAACATGCCACGGTTCAGGAAAGTTCAGGATTTCCTGCCTTAGACGACAGTGCCCTGCAAGCGGTGCAAACCTGGTCTTTTGAGCCGGCGAAAAATGGGGAATTCTCGGTGGCCTCCACTGTTGCCTTGCCCATTCGATTTGATTTGCTTCAATAACCTTGAGAAAATTGTCCAAAAGAGTCCATTCATGACACCACTTCTTTCAAAAATCAACCAAATCGGACTATTTCTCCTTCTCACACATCTCTGCATAGGGAGTGCCTCCGCCCGGGCCGGCGAAGCCCAGGATCTTCTGGCGCAAGCTTTTTCCGCCTATCAAGAACAGCAATGGACTTCGGCCATTGCCCCGTTAGAACGCGCGCTGGCGTTGTACCCCGGATACGCCGAAGCGCACCATCTGTTGGGATTAATCCTCAACAATCTTGAACAGCCTGATAAAGCCATCATGGAGTTGCAACGAGCCGTGGAGGCCTATCCCCAATTCGCCCAAGCCTATGTGGATCTGGGCTTCATCTACCAGGAACAGGCCCAATTCCCAAAAGCCGAGCAATCCCTCAACCTTGCATTAAAGAGCTATCCGAAGTTTTTGGAAGCCCGCATCGCCCTGGCGGCTTTCTATGATCAGCAGCAACAAGCACAAAAAGCCATTCAAGCCCATCAGGTCGTCCTGGAACTCGATCCTCATCGAGTCGATTCGTTATACGGCGTGGCATTTTGGCTGGTACAAGAGCAGAAACCCGCTGAAGCCCAACGTTACGTGGATCAGCTGGTCTCCCTCCATCCCACATATATCAATGGGTGGTTAATGGCTGGATCACTTGCGCAACAGTCTGGGCAAGTAGACAAAGCCATTCAGGCCTACCAACAAGTCGTCAGCTTGAACAATAATTTGGTAGACCCCTATTTCCACTTAGGTGTCCTCTACCGTCAAAAGGAAGCCTACCAGGAAGCTGCGCAGGCGTTTGAAGACGTCACCAAACTCGACAAAAACAATGCGGAAGCTCACGTCAATCTGGGAGTTGTATATGCTGCCCTGTCCAAAATTGATCAAGCAGAAGAGGAATATCGAACAGCCTTAGCATTGAATCCCCAGTTAGCCGAAGTCCATTATAATCTCGGGCTGTTGTATGAGTTCCATCGCAATGCTCCCCAGCAAGCTCTCAAGTACTATGAAGAATACGTGAGGCTGGGTGGACAGGATGGACGAATCCAAGCTCTGTTGAAACGAACCAAATCGTGACCACAACTATTGAATATCCCTCATCCGATTCCGGGCATCGGATCTTTCTCCTGAGCGCCTTCGGCAGCGCGATACTTCATGCTGCCTTGCTGGCAAGTCTGGCGTATCTTCCAAGCCCCCCCACGGTCAAAGACCCTACGTCAACAATCCAGGTGACATTAGTGCCGGCCATTCAAGAAGCCGATCCGGCTCCGCAACCTCCCACGAAACCATTGATACCGGCCAGACCGGCTCTCTCGCAACCTGCACCCCCGCCTCCCCGGCCCCAGCAGCCTATTCAGTCCACACCGGCACCACCATTGCACGCCTCGCTCAAACCGGCTCCGTCCATACCTCTGGCCCCATTGCCGCCTGCCCATCAGGCACAACCGATGCTCAAAGACACACGGACGGATCAGGCCATAAAGAGTCGTCAAATGATGAAAATGGCCCTTCCTCCTCGACGTGATCAGAGACCTCGGCTCTCACCAGCCACACCGCAAAGGGAACACCCCCCCGCGAGGATTCCATTAAGCTTGAACAGTCAGCAACCAATAGCCCAGAACACGCTGCCTCCTCCACAAAGCCCCTCGGCACTTCCGGCATTGAAAGCCCCGCCGCCGATTTCGGCAGGATCCTCAACTTCAAAGCCAATGATTGTATCCTCCTCGAAGCCTCTGTATCCCCGTGTGGCCAGGGAATCAGGATGGGAAGGCACGGTCATTGTTCGAACACTGATCACCGCCGATGGGGTACCCAGCCAGGTGGAAATTAGAAAAAGTTGTGGCCATGAGGCCTTGGACCTGGCCGCTCAAGAAGCGATCAAAAACTGGAAGTTTCAACCAGCGAAAGATGGGAACATCCCCATTGCCAAATGGGTGGACATTCCCATTAAATTTGACCTGAACAGTTAAGCGCCGCAAAGAGAAGGGAACGAGGAATGATTCAATTACTCATGGGTGGCGGATGGATGATGATCCCTATCTTAGGCTGTTCGCTGGTGGCCTTGACCATTACCATTGAGCGTGGCCTGGAGTTCCGATCGTTACGCCTAAGTCGCCTGGCAGATCGGATGCTCAAGCTGGCCGGGCAGGGGAAATTTGCCGATGCGCTGACATTGGCCGAACAACGTCAAAGTCCCACACTCCGGGTTCTTGCCGCAGGCATTCTCCACCGGGCGCAACAGCCCGACAAAGCCATGGAAGCCGCGGGAATCGCAGAGGTGTCCAGGCTGAAGCGCGGCTTACCGGTCCTGGATACGGTGATTACGTTGGGACCCTTACTGGGACTCCTGGGTACGATCATCGGAATGATCAATTCCTTTGGCATCATGGCCGAAACGGGATTAGGGAATCCCCACGCAGTCACCGGGGGTGTTGCTGAAGCCCTAATCTGTACCGCTGCGGGAATTTGTGTCGCCGTCATCACACTCATTCCCTATAATTATTTTCTTTCCCAAGTTGAGCAGGAAACCGAACGCATCGAGCAATATGCCACGCAGCTTCAGGCCACCCTTCAGGAAAACAAGGTTCCATCAGCCTCATGAAACTTCCCACTTCGGTAAAAAAAAAGGCCAGGATCGAGATTATTCCCATGATCGACACCATGTTTTTCCTGTTGGTGTTTTTCATGATCGCCACGCTGTCCATGACCATTCAGCATGGGATGCCTGTCACCCTTCCGACTGCCGACTCCGCGACGGATAAAGTCCCGGACCAAATCTCGCTCACGCTCACCCGTGAAGGGACGCTCTACTACAACAAGGAACCCATTGAATGGTCAT
>JAOTTP010000066.1 GCA_029864405.1 Nitrospirota bacterium | reverse complement strand
CAGTCTTCGGAATGCCATCCTTCCCCTCACATTCCATCACGACAATCTGTTCCGACTGTGCGACCTGCGGGGCCGCCAATCCGATTCCCTCATAATGAACCATCGTCTCAAACATATCATCAAGGAATTCCTGTACTCGTCGACTCCCGATTGATGCGGGGTCGACAGGCTTTGCCTGTTGCCGGAGAACCGGGTTGCCGATTTTTGCTATAGGTAATATCGCCATGCACCTGACTCCTTTTCGCAGTCTTCTGGGAGTGTTGAAAAATGCCGCCAGCAGCGTTCCCTGCCTTCGCCGGAGCGGCTTCGCGCAGGCAGGTCGCCTCTTGGCCGTGCTCACGTACTCCTCAGTACGCTCCGCCTGTCCAAGCGGCTGCGGCCTTCCCTTCGAGAGGACTCAGGGCAGGACTGGACGAGCCTTTTTGAACAGTCCACTATTTTTCTCTCGTAAGCTTCTGTTACTCATATGCTGATGAAATGGCCAAAGATTTGAATTATTCAGCAGCCCTTCTTGTCATTCGTCTCATGAAGGATCCACTCCTTGCCCCACCCTCCGGCATGATTCTGGACTTTCTTTCGGTTATTCCGGATTCGCTGTTAACTCACCTTCAAGTTTGCCGGTGGCGGAGGCGGTTCTGTGGACTGGGGTGTTTCCCCGAATTGTTCTTGATGCTCTTCCCACCAGGTCCACCATTCCTTCTCCCATTCTTTCCGGTCTTCAGGAGTCGAGACTTCCCAATCATGGATTGAGCCGCTGAAGTGGGTGAGATTCCAGAAGGAATCGCGCGCCGTGATCGACACATACTGCTCTGGATCGGAAATGACACTGATAATTAGAGGCAGAACTTCCTTTCGAGGCACCCTCCGTGCTTCAAACACGGCCGTGCTTCGAATCGTGGAATTAGGGTCTTTCACCATCACCGCTATAGCCGGAATGACTTGGTTAGGATCCAATCGTGTCGCCACCCGCAAGGCATGGGATCGGATTTTTGATTCTTCATCCGGATTCATGGCGACCTCCAGCAACCCCGGGAGCGCGGAGGGATCATTGATCATGGACAGGGTTTCCACCGCATTAAACCGGACTCTGGACGCCGGCATCCTAAGCGCTTTCACTAAATACGGGACCGAATGTTTCCCAAAATGGACGAACTCGCCGATGGCCCAGAATTCCTGCCTCCCCTCAAGCAGAGGAATGAGGGATTCCAAACGCTCCTGATCCTGTGGCGTTAAGACTTCAGGAGAGGGAGTCGCCTTGACTCCCGGGGTGGATTCGTCGGGTTGGAGAGGAGGCTCATAGGGGACTTGGGCCAGGTAGACCGGGGAACGGCTTGGCCCTGGTTCCGCCCATAGGGGTGCGCCGGCCAGGAAAAAGGCGACGACCACCCAACACATGGTCTGTGAGCGGATTGTAATTCGCTGCGTCATGGACATCCCTTTCGTGAATCCTCGTAGATGAATCTTGGCAATCATTTAGTCTAGTAGCAGATGGCTAAAACGGTCAAGCCAATCCTACTGCACTTTCAGCTCTGTCCAGGCTCGATCATAATAGCGAATCGCCTCCTGCACATCTTCCAGCCACTCCATCCGTGGGAGCATCTCGTTCGGCGGGTACACCGCTATATTGTTGCGAATGTCCGCCGGCAGACGATCCCGAACATGGCGATTGGCTGAGGCAAATAATAATCGCTGCGATGTCAAAAGGGCTACCTCTTCATCTAAAAGATAATTGATGAAATCCATCGCCAGCTCTTGTTGACGCGAACTGGCCAAGACCGCCAGACAATCGGTCCAGATCATTCCTCCCTCTTGCGGGAGGGCATACCGGATTGACGGGTGCTCACGCATGGCCCTGGCGATCGGCCCGCCCCACGCATGCGCCAATACCACTTCCCCGGCAACGAGAAGCTGGTCAAATTGTTCACTCGTGTAGGCTTTGATCAACGGCTTTTGCGCCATCAATTTCTGTTTGGCCTCTTGAATGGCCTGAGGATCGACACTATTGAGCGAGTAGCCCAATGTCTGGAGTGCCAACCCAAAGACTTCCCGTTCATCGTTCAACATACTGATTCGACCCGAGAATTGAGGATCCCATAAGGCTTCCCAACTCGTTGGCGGTTCCGTCACCACATCCGCGTTATAGCCAATCCCGGCGGTTCCCCATAAATAGGGAATGGCAAAACGGTGGGTGGGATCAAACGCAAGCTGTTGGAGGTGAGACTCGAGATCTTGGACATGGGGAATTTTTTCAAGATCCAACTCCGCCAGCAAGCCCAATCGTCCCATGATGCCGGCCATAAAATCAGAAGGCACGACCACGTCATACCCGGTCATGCCGGTTTGCACTTTTGCCAATAACTCTTCATTGCTACTAAAGGTATCCACCACCACGCGAACCCCTCGGGTCGCTTCAAATTCGGCCACCACAGCTGCATCCACATAATCCGACCACGTGAAATAATAGAGGGTGGGACGCTGAGAAGAATGGGATTCCGAAGAGGTGGAAGATTCCGAACATCCTCCAGCCACCAACAGGGTCAGGAGCACAGCACACAGACGCATCATATTCATCACTCGCAGACGTTCATCAATAAGAAGATTCAGACGAGGCCGGTGTGGACCGCTGCTGAACAAACCAGGACAATCCCACGCACACCATGGAGACGACCACCATCACCGCCGACAAGGCATTAATCTCCGGCGTCATCCCTGTTTTAATCATCGAAAACACTTTGAGTGGTAATGTCGTCGAACCGGGACCGGCGACAAAAAATGTCACCACAAAGTCATCCAAGGATACGGTAAACCCTAAAAGCCCGGCTCCCCAGATAGCCGGACGCAGCAACGGAAGCGTGATATGGGTGAGCACCGCCCATGACGTGGCACCCAAATCACGGGCCGCGTCTTCCCAGGCAGGATCCAGCTTGCGGAGACGGGCCCTGATAATCACGATGGTCAACGGGAGATTGAACACCATATGTCCGATAATAATGGTGCCAAACCCCAGATGGACTTGGCATAAGACAAACACCATCAATAAGGCCACGCCCAATAAAATTTCCGGAATCACCAGCGGCAACACCAGGACCATATTCACCCAGGGCCTCTGCACGCCTTGACGTGTTTCCAGACCGATGGCCGTCCCCACTCCAAGGATGAGAGCCAATCCGGTTGATGCCAAGGCAATGACCACACTATTGACCGTCGCCTCGAGAATCGCCTGGTCCATCGCCAGCTTTTCGTACCACTGAAACGTGAACCCTTTCCACGCCACTCCCATCGTGGAGGCATTAAAGGACAGTGCGATCAGGATGACCACCGGCAGATATAAGAACAGCATGACCAGCAGGCTCATCACGATGAAGCTGGTCGGCATCCGCTTCATGACGGATCCTTTCCCACGGACGTCCGACCCAGCAGAAACCATAGGAGAAGGACGGTTCCCATCAATCCGAATGAGAGCGCTGATCCAAACGGCCAGTCACGTGCGACCAGGAATTCTTGCTGGATGAGGGTTCCCAGCATCATTTTTTGCCCTCCACCCAACAGATACGGCGTAATGAAGGCACCAAGGGAAGGAATAAAAACCAACACCCCCCCGGCCAGAAAACCGGGTGTACTGAGAGGAAGCAGCACATGTCGAAACATGGCGCCCATGGACGCATATAAGTCAAACGCCGCGTCCTCCAATTGCGGAGAGATGCGTTCTATGGCCACCACCAGAGGAAGCACCATAAAAGGCAGATAGCCATAGACCAGTCCCACAAATACCGACACATCGGTGAACAACAAGGGAAGCGGTTCCTCCAGAAATCCCAGCCTTATCAGCAGGGTATTCAGGATGCCGTCAGCTCGCAAGATCAGCACCCACGCATAGGTGCGAACCAAAAAATTCGTCCAAAATGGAATCATCACAAGAGTCAGCAAGATGAGTTGCCAGGGACGGGAAGCCCTGGCCAGACAATAGGCTAAGGGAAACGCCACCACCGCACAAACTACCGTCGTCAATCCCGCAAAAAGAAGAGACCGGAAAAATATCACCCCCACAAGTGGATCAAGGACCCGTTGATAGTTTTCCCAGGTCGCGATCCAGGTAATTCCCCCATACATCCCCCGACTCGCTAGACTCACGCCGAAGACCAATACCAGCGGGAGAAAAAAGAACAGGCCCAAAAAGAGACTTGCGGATACGAGGGACAGCTTGACAGGAAAGGCGGAAGATGTGGCAAGACGATTGATCAGCATGGGGCAGGGTGAGCGGGCAACACTAATCCCTCGTGTGCCCACCAATGCACGTACACCGGTTGGCCAACGGCCAATGGACAGGCCTGTGCTTCGGCAATTGGCACACGGGCCATCCAGATCGTCTCGTCTCGAAGCCGAACATGGTACACCACTTCATTCCCGGAAAAGGCGACATGGTGCACAATCGCCTGAAGCATATTGTCATATCCGTTGACGGACATGTCAGAGGACACATGCACGCGCTCGGGGCGAACCATGACCGTAACGGCCCCCTGCGGAGAATCATGTGGGAAACACGTGACCATGACGGGTGACAAGACACCATGTTCAACCCGACACAACCCACCTTCACAGCGAGCGATGTTCCCGGACAAGACATTGGAAAGCCCGATAAACTGAGCCACAGTCGAAGACACAGGGTGATCATAGATCTCCTGAGGTGTCCCCACTTGCAACAACTTCCCGCCGTGCATGACCGCAATGCGATCCGACAGCATGAGGGCTTCATCCTGCTGATGGGTCACGCAAATAAATGTCGCCTGCACCTCGCGCTGCAACCGCTTCAGCTCTCCTTGCATCTCCTGGCGTAGCTGCTGGTCCAAAGCGGCCAAGGGCTCATCCAACAGCAGGACGACCGGACGATTCACTAAGGCTCGTGCAAGCGCCACCCGTTGTTGCTCCCCTCCAGACAATTGCCCTGGAAGTCGGTTCTCCTTTCCTTGCAAACGAACCAGAGCCAACATGTGACTCACCGCCTTTTGAATATTGGCCTGGCGTTCCCCTTTCATTTGTAAGCCGAAGGCCACATTCTCAAACACGGACAGATGTGGGAAGAGCGCATAGTGCTGAAACACCATATTGACCGGTCGCTCATGAGGGGGATCCAAGGTGACAACACGTTGCTGAATAAAAATGTCCCCTTGATCGGGCCGATCTAATCCGGCAATTAATCGAAGAATCGTGGTTTTCCCAGACCCACTCGGCCCCAATATAGAAAAAAACTCTCCGCTTTGGATAGACAATGACACATGATCCACCGCCCTCACGAGGCCATGAGTTTTGATAACCTTATCGAGTACGACGCTTTCATTCACGGGATAGAGATTCCTTCCAAGAGAATCAGCAAGACGCCAGGGTGACGATTCTAGGAAGGGAGGAAAAAGGAAGTCAATGAAGAGACAAGGGCCAGCCTGCCAAATGGAAACCGATTGAGGCAAGTGAGGTGACCGAGAAGACTATGGCAAGGGTACGGGATGGGTGAGGTCCGCGTTAGGCATGTGTGACGCTCATCCGCATCAAGGATTGCAAGACGGCTTCTTGAACGGTCGAGCTCGGGTCACGGAGTGCCAGCGTTAAGGCCTCAAGTGCCAGACGTTGGTCCGATATCCGAAGGGCTTGTCCCCCCAATTGAAGGGCGGCATCCAATCGAGCGTCCGGATCCTGATGAAAGAGAAGATTGTTCATGGATCCTTCAACGGTATGTTGACCTGTTTTGATAGACATGCTGCGTCTCCTTTCAGGACGGAATTCTTCCTCGTGGCCAACCCGGGTTCGGGGGTTCATTTCTTTAGCCTCGGCCCCTCTCTCCCCACATCGTGATCAATGCCCTCTGAGATAAAGCGCCTCTGGCCTCATACGCCCCCGCCATTACTTCGTTTGCTGGTGAAGGGATGAAGAGTCCATCTGACGATGCTCGAAGGCCATCACGGCATCAATCGAATCATAGACGGGCACGATCTGCGGAAAGTTGACAAACGCTAACATTTCACGAACTGCCGGACGCGGATTGACCATACTCAGTCGAATCTGTTTCCGATTGAGATGATGATAGGTGAGGAACAATTTCCCTAATGCACGACTATCAAGGGTGGCCAATGCTTCCAAATTCAGAATGATGTGTTTGCCCTGTACTTCCTGCACGTGTAAGACTGCCGACTCTAAGGCCGGTTCCGCATACACATCAAAGCATGTCCCGAGTGTAATGACATAACTATCGTGAATGAGAGTCGGCTGGGTGTACATCGTATCCATCACGGTTCAATCATTTCCATTTCGGGTTCGCTCCTCTGCAACTTAAGATAAAACCCAACTCCCCGTTCGCGGAGATCAGGAACTGATCGGACTTCCGGCTTTTCCTGAATAATCGGAATAATTGTCGCCAAACTGACCAGATGAAGAAGACCTTCAACAGAAGGCTTAGGATTAATCACGGTCAAGGCCACCCCTTTTTTTCGAAGCGAATGATAGAGCAGCAATAATTTTCCAATTCCTGCACTATCCATAGAAGAGACTCTTGAAAAATCCATCACCACTTGTTTCCAAGGCCGGCCTTCTCCCGCTGCCAGCGCCCTTTCAACCGGGACCCGCGCCGATTTATCAAACCGACCAGAGAGTATCAAGACTCTGGTTTCGTTTTCCCATCCTGCTCTTACCAACATGTACGTGTTCCTCCCTCATCGTCCGTCACACATTTTTGCCTTAGAACGGCAACCGATTCTCTATCCTACAGGCCACAAGATCAGCAACACATGTGCCACGTTTTCTTCTTGGCATATCCCAATCCCCCGCTTTCCTCATATCTAAAATTCCTTCAAAAAACATGGGGGTATAGGAAAGATTCCGGCACAAGGCTCTCCAGAGGATACAAGAGGCCAAGCAGACCTTACCCAATGGGTAAAAACGTTCTATAGAGAATACTAACGGACGGGGTAGTTTCCAGATCCCCCCACACGACAAAATAGACAAGTCACTGGGAGGTGGAATGAGACGGATGCCACAACAGGAGAAAATTTTGGTGCCGGAGACCGGGGTCGAACCGGTACAGGCTTGTAAGCCCGAGGGATTTTAAGTCCCTTGCGTCTGCCTATTCCGCCACTCCGGCATCGCACAGATAGGCGCGCAGACTGTATCACTCCTTAAAAACCGGTGCAAGATTTCCAGGCAGATACATCGGTTTAAAATTACCAATGTATCCACTGGCCTTTCCTCTTCTTTCCTTTTGGTGAAGATTACGGATGTACTGGGCCCAAAAAAAAGAGGATGCGAATATCTCGCATCCTCTTTTTTAAGAGCCCGCTGAGGGTCGTATTGGAGCCGAATCGTTAATTGACCCGAACAACCATATGATTCCGCCGATTCTCCTGGAAACAATCTTCACTGTCGTTTTGACAGAATGGTCGCTCTTTGCCGTAGGAGACAATTTTAATTCGGTCGGGTTGCACACCCAGATTCACTAAATACGCCCGTGCCGCATCGGCCCGCTTTTGGCCTAGCACCAAATTATAATCCTGCGTCCCCCTTTGGTCGCAATGTCCCTCAATCGTCAGGGCCTTCCCGGGATTCGATTGCAACCATTGCGCCCCTTCCTCAAGAAATTTGGCAGCGCTGCCAGAAATATTCCAACTGTCAAAGGCAAAGTAAATGTCCTGCACCTGACCGTGTTGAGTCTCCATGGGATCACCAATATTTGACTCAAATATCGAGCCATTCTCATTGGTTCTCCCAATTCCCACTGAACCTCCCGCTTGCTGGCCATGGGCAATGCTCGTATCGGGATCCACATACTCCGGAGAAGGACCACCATGTTCCTTGGCATACGTTTCAGCCCATGTCGAAGGATTCACTCCTCCTGGTGAGGAGCCATTATAGGAAGTCCCGGATTTTGACGGATCACCATAAAACTCCCGGCTATTACTACCGTTTCGCAAATAGGCATTTGCCCAAGCTTCCGGATCAGGATTCTGGCTCGCCGCCACCCCATTTCCAAATCCAGACACAGATCCGTGATCAGGACCTGATCCGTCCACACCAGCATATTGATGGCCATAGTTTGAGCCACCAGGGACAAATGTTCCTTCCGTTCCCCGCATCCCGTCCGGATTCGAATTGGGATCAGATCCATTGGCTAGGCCCTGGGAATTCGAGCCATTTGAACCCAAATACGGCTTTGCTCCATTGACCGACCCGCCATTGCTTCCTCTTCCGTCAACTGACCCGTTGGCCTGGCTCATGATCCTATTGGTGTCGACTGCATTTCCATCTTCACCCGAAACCATCCCATCCCCTTCCGAGTTAGCCCCAGATCGGACCGAATGGCTACTACATCCCGAAGCCATTAGGACCCCCAGTGTGATAACGACAATTAAGATGCTACGTTTTGGACAAACCCACATGAGATCCTCCTGGTGCAATGGTGACTATTCGTATCATGAGGTAAGGGGGAAGATTTCTCCTTCCTCTCCAATACGGAATGGTCTCTGAAAAAAGACCGACAAAAATTTCTTCATTCTTCCGAGCTAGGTATTTGTATATCCTTATCGGTCGATCTGGAGAAAAGTTAAGGATGCGCTCCAACATGGGGGAAAAGGCCCTATGGAGCAGCGTACAGACAGATGCACGTCTCACTATTTCCCCACGTCAACCTCGTCTATCAGATGGGCCTGAACCTTCCGTTTCCTGTTCTCAGGGGTGTGTTGAAAAATGCCGCAGCGGCGTTCCCGCCGCTTGGCCGTGCTCACATACTCCTCCGTACGCTCCGCCCGTCCAAGCAGCTGCGGCCTTCCCTTCGGCATGACTCAGGGCAGGACTGGACGAGCCTTTTTGAACACTCCCTCATTTTTTCCCGTGTGGGTTTCGGCACTCAGATGCTGATGGAAAGGCAAAATATTTGAAATATTCAACAGCCCCTCAAGGAAAGAGCAAGGCACACATTCCCCGGTCCGGTCGAACCGGGGAATGGAGGCAGACCCTGCAGGAATGATGGGAAGGAACCCAGGAAGGAGGAAATCGGGGTTAGGGCTTTGAGGCTGGAGCCTGTAAAATGTCCGATTGATACCACGCCCAAAGCTTAGCGACCCCTTCCGGCACGGATGTTTGGGGATCATATCCCAATAGCGTACGGGTCTTAGAGATATCAGCAAAGGTGTAGGCGATATCGGCATCTAACATGGGCGCGGGAACTAGGTGCGCCGAACGCCCGGTTAATTGCTCAATGCCTTTCACAAAGTCGACAAGGAGAACGGGTTCACCTCGTCCAAGATTCAGGATTTCATATCCCATCGGACGATCAACCGCCGCAACCAGGCCACTGACAATATCTTCGACATACGTCCAATCTCGATGCATGTTCCCATTGTTATAGAGAGGGACTTCACAGCCGGTGAATATATTATCTAACACTTTATAGGCCATCATATCGGGACGGCCACGCGGGCCATACACGGTAAAAAATCGAAATACGGTGCAATCCAAACCATACAAGTGATGATACGTATACCCTAGCAATTCACTGGCTCGCTTACTCGCCGCATACGGGGCAAGCGGTTTATCACACGGGTCCTCCGGAACAAAGGGAATGGTCTTGGTATTGCCATACACAGAGGAAGTTGAGGCAAACACAAACGTCGGAGAAGGTGCGTTTTTATCCTGTGCACCAATCCGCCCCACGCACGCATCCAATAAGGCCATCGTCCCCATCACATTGACATCGTAATAGAGTCCAGGGTCATCGATGGACACCCGAACTCCGGCCATCGCCGCTAAATGGACGACAGCGTCAAAGCGATGATCAGAGAAAAGATGGCCAATCAACTCTCGGTCGCGAATATCTCCCTTGAGAAACTGAAACGTGCCTGGCCACTTTCCAGCTTGGGCATGCTCGGTCACCTCTCGAAGATTTTTCTCTTTCCGCACAGGATCATAGTAATCATTCAGATTATCGAGTCCAATCACTTGATCCCCGCGTCTGACCAATGCTTCCACCGCATGGCTTCCAATAAACCCCGCGGCACCGGTTACCAGTATCGTTTTTCCCACGGGCACTCCTTCACGTTTCTTAGAGGGTTCATATTTGAAATATCATTTCACGCTGCTCTCATATTGGCACGCACCTGCACCAACTTTCTTCGGTAGCTATTCTGTCAGGCTTGATAAGCAAGGACAATCTTCGTCCACCTCAAATAGTTCTCTCGCAATCGGTTACCTGATTTTTCCCCCGTCCAGCCCTGTGTCAAAATGACCGCTCACTCAACCATTCACTTGAGAGACCTCTACTCCATTGCTACAATGTGGGATGCTGTACACTATTGTCTGTGGAATCGTAAAAAATCCCGAAACCCTAGAGACTACCGACATAGGAACCGGAAACGATTTCGAAGCCGAAGTCGTGGTATACAATTGTGATTGTCATACGTACCAACAAGTCGTCGGTCTCTTTTGTCAGGTGATTCCCGGGATGACGCCGAAAAAAGCCTTTGAATTAGCCTGGCAGATTGACCATCACGGAAGTGCCATCGTCTTTCAAGGGGCCATCAAAAATGCTGATGTGATTGGAAAGCAGCTCGCAGAAGGTGGCTTGCGAGTGGAAGTCCGCTACTGAATTCCGACACCACACGACAGAGCCGCCCTACTCCCCAGATTTATTTTTTCTTCACCCGAGCTGGTCTCGCAGACAAGATGGGTTTTTTGGGTTTGGCCTTAGCGACCGAAACAGCTTTTTTACTCTTTCCAACTTTTGGAGCAACCTGTTTGGAAGAGAGGGGTTTGGCTTTTACGGGTTTCTCCGCAGGTAGAATTGCCCTTTTGATCTTTCCGGTCTCCCTGGTGGGCAATCCCGACTTCTTTTTTGACTCTTGAGGTGGTTTGGCAGGTAACGGTGCAGGCATCATCTCTGATGGAGAGGATCTAGATATTTTCCCCACTTTCTTCCCGCCCTTCCCCGATCCTTTTCCCGAAGATCCTGTTGTGGTGGGCAATGGGAACGAGGGCAGCTTCTTTTTTTTCAGGGCGTCTCCTGAAAAAACCCGCACTTGATACAATTCAAATAACGATTCAACAGCCTTTTGATCCCCTTTCCGTGCGAGCGTGAGAAGGCGACGGCGTTGGTTCATTTCTTCTTCTTCCGTATGGGAAGTGACTCGCCGTTCCATGCTCAACTCCTTTCCTTTTCCCGATATCGAACCTTCTGACATTCCACTGCAGGCGGCATCTTACACCAGAAACCAGCACATTGGCAATATTCCCTAATGAACTTTTCTAGGATTTAGGAAAAAATCTTTTTATATGAGAAAAAATGTATGTAGAAGTACCGCAAGGTGACCATATTGGGAGTAACAAAAAGATGCCGGATTACGAAATGAAAGAAATGCACAATAGCGTGTAATTGTTTCGTGAATAAATTGAGGCCTTTTTCCTGTTAGAAAAAAGGTGCCAATCATCCTGAGTTGGCTCCTAAGGTTATGACAATATTTTGACATGGTTTATCCCTTATCACCAGAGAATATTTTTCAATCACATCGGTCATCTGAAGATGAAACCACCGAAAATATTTGTTTGACACTTCCTCCTCTGGACAACCGATGCTTGATTGACAGGCCAAAGAAGCCATCGATATAGTGTTTTGACTTTTCCCATTGAATTTTCAAAGAAATTTTCATTTTGTGCGACTGTGTTCATTCTTATCCAAAGGCTTTGCTGATGACCCAACACACCACTCCCTATGACCTTGAACAAATTGGCTATACCCTTGTGCGATTCAATAGTACGGGGATTTTTGAAACTCACAAAGATCACATGGTGGATCCCTATTCCGCCACACGCCCCCCTAAAGGCCCGCAGGTGGAGGGTATTCAATTCGCCCCTCAAGAGGCCAACAAAATATTACCGGCCATGGTGGTTCTACATGATCGCTATGGACTCACGTCCCACATTCAAAACTTAGCCAAAGGCCTCTCCTCCCAAGGATACGTGGTCTTAGTTCCCAACTTGTATGGGAGACAGGGCGGAATGGTGACGGCTAACGCTGAGGTCGCCGATGCCTTAATGGAACGAGTCAATGAACAACAAGCCTTACAGGATATCAACGCCAGCTTTGAATTTCTCAACGCCAATCTGACAGAAGATACGACATTGGAACGAACCACCCGCAATGCGCATGCGGTGATCGGATTTGGAATGGGCGGGACTCTGGCAATCAAGACTGCCGCGCATCGGCGTCGCCTTCAGGCTGCCGTGGCAATCTGCGGGACCCTCCCGACCGACGCTGAATTGGCTCAGCGCCTGTATTGTCCCCTCTTACTCCAGACACCAGGAAAGACCGCTCTCAATTCGGCAGAAGAACGTGACCAGTTTTGCCAAACGGCTAAGGAGGCCGGGAAAACGGTAGAAGTCCGA
>JAOTTP010000064.1 GCA_029864405.1 Nitrospirota bacterium | reverse complement strand
TCTGGGGTCTCATAGGCTCGCAGGTACACATCTTCGTACTTCACACTGCGCCACAACCGTTCGACGAACACATTGTCCACCCAGCGCCCCTTCCCATCCATACTGATCGTCACCTCATGGGTATGGAGGACGTTCGTAAAGGCCTCACTCGTGTATTGAGCCCCTTGGTCGGTATTAAAGATCGCTGGGGCACCGTAGCGTCCCAGGGCTTCTTCCAGCGCGTCGACGCAGGCCTCGGTGTCGAGCGTGTTCGAGACACGCCAGGCCAACACCCGTCGTGAATACCAATCCATGATCACGGTCAAATACATGAACCCTTTGGCCATCGGGATATAGCAAATGTCACTGGCCCAGACCTGGTTGGGCCGCGTAATCGCCAGCCCGCGCAGACGATACGGATAGATCTTGTGGCCCTTGCCCGCTTGACTGGTCCGTGGCTTCGGATAGATCGCTCGCAACCCCATCTGCCGCATCAAGCGGCGAACTCGCTTGCGATTCACCCGATAGCCGCGCTGCTGCAGCTCGACGCCCAAGCGTCGACTGCCGTAGAAAGGCCAGCGCAGATAGAGGGCGTCGAGCTCGCGCATGAGTTCGAGGTCGGCCGCAGAGACTGCCTGCGGGCGAGTGTATGCACTTGAACGCGGGACCCCCAGCAACTGACACTGCCGCGTGATGGAGAGGGCGTGTTGTGCCGTGATCGACCCTTTGCGCTCGTTCATCGGCCGTGCCCGAGCGCGTGTGCTAAAAAATCCTTCTCCATCGTCAACTGCCCAATCTTCGCATGGAGTTTCTGTTGGACCTGCTCGTGGGTCGCGGTTTCTCCCAGCCCCGCTCCAAACACGTGCTCGGCCTTGGCGACCAACTGCTTCTTCCAATCCTGGATCTGATTGGGATGGACATCAAAGTGCTCCGCTAGTTCAGCTAAAGTGCGCTCCCCCTTGACGGCGGCTAACGCAACTTTCGCCTTAAATGCCGGGGAATGATTGCGTCGAGATCGTCGGGCCATCTTCTGCTCCTTTCGTTAAAAACAAATATAGCGCAGAAGACTTCACTTAGCATCTCAGAATTTCTGTCCAATGAATGGGGTCCACCTCTCGGCTAGCCTGTCTCCGTGAACGATAGTAAGATATATACCTAGCGGAGATTATGACATGGGAACCGTTGACAGAAAAATGATTTCAATTTCTCCTGACCTATACAAGGAGCTGGAAGAGCTCGCTCAGGAAGAGGGCAAGAGTGTCAATGCGGTCGTCCAAGAGGCCTTACGGATGGCCCAACGAGAACGTCAGAAATCAAGGTTTCTCGATATACAGCAATATTGGACCCGTAAGACCAAAGAGAAGGGCAATCTCACTGAACGGAATCTTCACAAATATTTGGCCAAATAGTGAGAGCCGTTTTTGGCGCTAACATTTATCTTTCCGCGCTGGTTTCCCTAAGCGAGTATCTCTCCTCAGAATCTTAACGACTTCACCTATCTACTGATCATTGCTTCGAATCTGATCCAGGAGGGTTTCCACAGGCGTATTTAATTGTTTGTTCTTATTGCAGACTGGGCAGGCGGGGACGATATTCCCCCGGGTGCTTTTGCCTCCTCGGGCGAGAGGCACGAGATGGTCCATGGTGAGATGGTCTGCTCCTACTGATTGTTGGCAGAAGTGGCAGAGGCCTTTCTGTATTTGATTTTTCCACCAGGGTGATTTGCGGAGCTTTTTGGTCCGTTCGCGCTCAATCTTGATGTGCCGCTGAACGGCATCAGGATCGCCGAGATCGTAGAAGTTTTCTTTGCTCATAGTTAATGTGATGAGGCTGATGAATATTTTGGAAAGTAAAGATTCTACCTCCCCGCACCATGGCTTGTCGTGTCCCGCAGGGCGCAACCTTTGCTAAAAAAAGGAGGGGGGTTCTGGCATGCCTGATGGAAATTTATTAAAACGTTAATCAAGGGCAAGTGTGAGGCATTTGGCGGAGCCCCCGGCCTTGAGAAATTCGTCCAGTTCAACCGGATGGGGAATGTAGCCCTGTTGAGTCAACCATGCCATCGTTTCCGGACATCCGGTCGGCAGCACCACATGGCGATCGACACACACGGCATTACAGGCGAATCGTTCGCTTTCCGAAGATGGGACGGCAAACAATTTGCCCTGCTCAACATGAGCCGCAATTACCTTTTGGGCGTAGGCATCAAATGCGTGAGGAAAGTATAGAAGCCCTCCACCGCTTAAGGGACACAAGCAGGTATCTAGGTGATAAAATCGCTGATCCACTAATTCCACAGGAAGAATTCTTTTGGAAAAAATCGTCGACAACTGGTCATAGGCTCGGATGTCGCTGCGTTGCCGATAGCCGCCAAACCAGAATTCCGGAAATCCCAATAAGTCCCCTGCGCCTTCAAAGTCCCATTCGGCATCAAGGCTGATGACTTCGTAGCCCTTTTCCGCGAACCAATCAATGAAATGGCGTTCCTCGCGCTGACGTTCAGGATGTCGGAATCGGCTGGGAACGGCCCTGCCCTCGTGGAGAACACCCGCATTGGCCGTAAACACCAGATCGGGTAAGCCCGGTGCCGGTTCCATGAATTCCAATTTTACTCCGATCTCTTTTTCTAAGACCTGGGTCAGTGCCTGCCATTGGGTTCGAGCTCGATTGCCATTGGATTGATTGGACACCCTCATCCATGGGTTAATTTCATATTCGATTCCATAATAATCGGGAGGGCACATCAATAAACGGCTCATGATCGGCACATCCTGTTATCCCTTCCAGCCAAGTTCCCGAGCCAATTCGCGCAGAAACGACGATGAATCCATAACCAGTCCAACGGCCTGAAAGCTTCCACGGTCACTCAGTTTGGTAGGGACGGCGGGATTGATATCGACACAGACAGTTGGGACCGACGCCGGCAACAAATTTCCCGTTGCTACAGCGTGGAGAGTGGAAGCTACGAGCAACGCGAGTTTGACGCCTGGGAGGGCCGCACGCATGCCCTCTTGCGCTTGAATGGAATCGGTGATGACCTCGGGCAATGGGCCGTCGTCGCGAATCGTTCCTGCTAAGACCATGTGTACCTGTTGATCCACGCAGGCTGCCATGATGCCTTCGGTAATGATACCCTGCTCAACCGCCTGTTGAATGCTCCCGATAGCGCGGATTCGATTAATGGTTCTCAAGTGATGTTCATGGCCGTGGGGAACAGATCGTCCGGCTCCCAAATTGTAGCCAAGGGAGGTTCCGTAGAGGTTGGCTTCCATGTCATGAGCTGCCAGGGCGTTTCCACAGAACAGCACGTGAATGTAGCCTTCCTGGATGATCCAGGACAAAGCCTCCCGACCACCGGCATGCACAATGGCTGGCCCTCCTGCAAATAAAACTTTTGGGGTTAACGGGTTGTTCGTCCGACGTTCTTTGATCGCTTGCATTCGCTTCGCTACATCCCCAATCACATGACGATAGGGGCGCTCGGAGGAAACTTGTGCTTCCATGAAGCCGAAGACATCTCGTTCGGCTGGGCGTTCCAGCGGAAAGACGCGAATGCCTTCTCTTCCCACGACCACGAGGTCTCCCTTTTTGACTGATCCCATTGGGATCATAGACGCAGAGGGTGGTGAGGACGTCACGATAATGGCGAGGTCCATTTCGGTTTGAAGAACATCAAGCCAGGTACCCTGATAGCGGATTTGGGTGGGAAGGTGAGAGGTGGCATGAAAATCTTCTGGCAAAATCCCATCGGCTGGCGCGGGGGTCACCGTGCAATCCTGCTCGGTTTCCACCACCGCCCCATGGGGTTGGATGGCGGTTAGGATGTCCTGTAATAACCCAGGGGTGGGTGCTTCGATACGAATCGTGGCATGGGAAAGGTCTTCCCGTTTTGTTCCTATGGCCACTTCCGAGAGGGTAAAGGTTCCTCCCAACATGACGATGGTATCCAAGACTTTTGCCAGGATCAGCGAATCGATGATATGACCTTGGAGGGTGACGGTTTGGGAGACCATAATGATATTCTACCACTTCCTTATCGTATTGCCTTGCGATGGAGAAGGTTTGATTCGAAAGCGATTGTGTCCGATGATATACTAGGAAACATTTTTGGGGATGGTGGTAAAATGAACGGTAAAAATCGGATTGTACGTTGGACAATAATGTGTGGCGTGATGGCCACACTTTTGCTAGGCCAAGGAACCTTGCCGGCTCAGGCTTCACCCGGCACGGAAGTTTTTCAGAGCTTTACCCAACATATTAGTGAACAAATTCGTATGGATAAGCAGGCGTTTGCCCAGGCTGATAAGTGTACGGCTTGGTTTTATAAGCAGATGGGGAAGAAGCCTCCGTCAGCAGCCCAGGCAGAAAAGATCCATTTTGTGCCCATTTCACAATCAGATACTGACATTGATTGTGCGCAACAATACCCCAACGGTTTGGAGGAGGCCCGGGAAGCCTTTGGCCGGACACAGCAACGATTGTCGTTTAGCCTGACTTTTTTCCAAATGGCTCTTATCAGTGATAGGGACGATGACTACGCCTACAGCACCCAAGAAATGCAAGATGTGTTGGAGGCCTTTAGCCGGACGTACCACAGCGGGCAATCGGTCGATCAATATGTGAGCCAACTGGTTGGATTGTTTGAACGCCATCGGCCGGAGGTGCAGTTCCCCGTGTTGATGGCCAGCATGCAGACCCTTATGGACAGAGGGTATCGATTGACGAAGGCAGATCAAACTGCCTTGAATCGTGAACTGGAATAATTCTTAAAAGTGAAAATAACATGAAAAATCGTAAAGCGTGAGGGGTAAGGCGTAAACCGATTCAGAATTTGTTCGCTTAACCCCTCACGCCTAACTCCTTACTGAATACGTTCAAGCGCTTCACGAGAGCGACTGCGAACGGTCTGATCCCAATCTTCTTTCATTTTTTCTTCCAGCTTGGCTTTTGCTTCTTGGGCTCGCATACGACCTAAGGCTAATGCCGCACAGGCCCGAACATGCGCATGATCATCTTCTAGGAATCGAATGAGTAACGGAATCGATTCAGTATGTTTAAGAATGCCTAGGTAACTGACTGCCATTCCTCGAATGCGGTGTTGCTTGTCGCCCAAAGCTGTGTTCATGGTCCAAATAAAAAGTTTCGCCATGGGCTCGGCGATTACTTCCAACCCTTCTGGTTCGAATTGATTGACTTCAACTAGGGTAAACGCGAGGTCTCGTTGTTTTTGGGGAGATGGTTCTTTTTGAAATCGATGGATGAGGCGGTCGCGGAGTTGAATGCGATCTTTACGGGATCGCCATTTTCGCCAGAGGCCCCAGACGCCTATGCTTAAGACGACAATGATACCGAGGATGGGAATAATTTCGTCAACGATGTAATCTTGTGTATCAAAGTTGAGATGATTCCAAACCCAAATGCCTGCTACGATCAGACCCAACCCCAATAATCCGACAAACGGATTAATGGCACGGCTGGTTTCCTCCGGTTTTGTTTGGGTCGGGCTCGGCATCGAATCAATTCGTTAAGGGGTTAACACAATAAGGTAATGAAGAAAGGGAGTCGAACATTTTCATGAAGGTAACCATCTTAGGGTCAGGGACCAATCTTCATCCCACTCGAGCAGCCGCTGGCTATCTTATCCAGACGGACCGGCCTATTCTACTGGATTTTGGACCTCGAACGCTCTCTAATTTACTGAATACTGGCGTGGACCGCCATACGATTCAATACCTACTTTTTACCCATTATCATGCGGATCATTTCTCAGATTTTCTGACGTTTTTCTTCGATGCCATTTGCCATTCTATGTTTTCGGACGTTCGACCAGCCCTCAACATATATGGCCCTCCCGGAACCAAACGACTCTTTCGGACCATGTTTCGGACCCTCCCAAATTTTCAAGATGCGCCGTTTCGGGTGACACTCAAGGAGGTTCATGATCGACCTTTTTCGATTGGCCAGACCCAGATCACGCCATTGCCAATGACACATTCTGACCAACAAATCTGTCTCGGCTATCGTGTTGACTACCAGGGCCAATCGGCAGCCTTTTCGGGAGATGCAATGGCCTCTACGAATCTGGTGAGTCTCTGCCAGAATGTGGATTTAGCTATATTGGATTGCTCCTTTTCGTCCCATAAACCTGGTGGCTCGCATATGCACGCCGAAGAATGCGGAAAAGTGGCGAAAAAAGCCAAGATCAAAAAGCTCGTGCTTTCACACTTTTATGAGACGGCGGATCGTTCCAATGTTGTGGCCCAAGCCCGCCGATATTTCTCAGGAACAATTGTGAAAGGTAAAGATCTTCTGACCTTGAAAGTTGGGAAAGTAATGCCAACAAACGGGGGAAAATGAAGTCATAATGGCTCCAGGATGGAGAATTCCCATGCTACAACCTCAAAGCTTGAGGAGAGGATGGTATGCATAAGCCTGAGTTTAGTTGGATCACCCCTGTCTTATGGGTTAATGACCTGGTCAAAAGCTTGGCCCATTATGAAGAGGTTTTAGGTTTTCATGTTGCTTGGAAATGGTCTGAAACTGAAACATTCGAAGATCCGGACCATCCGACTTTTGCCTGTGTATCGAGGGGAGAATGTAGCTTATTTTTATGTGAGAAAGGGCAGGGAAACCCTGGTTCATGGATATGCTTGAATGTGAATTCGCGAGAGGAGCTAAATCAGCTTTTTAAAGAATACACAAAGAGCGGGGCAGATATTGTTGAAAAACCTTTGGATCGGTCATGGGGTATGTGCGAGATGATCGTCAGAGACCTTGATGCCAATGTTTTTAGAATGGGATGTCAGACAGGGTCGGATTATTCCTTTTCTAATAACTCAAGCAGGGCCCGGACGCGGCGTGCCATCGGTTCTTCCGACTCCTGTTCATAAATACTCAACAGATTTCTCAACATGCGAGCCAAGATGGTCGGTGTTGAACTCTTTTCTAACAATGAGGGGTCATAGGCCATGCCCGAAGAGGTGATAAACTTTTCGCAATCTTGCTCTCGCAGAATGGTGCCACCATTAAAGCAATCGACGAATTGTGCGGGTGTCTCCCCTTCAAGCTTCACCAGAAAATGTCCAGGCATCCCAACCCCTGCTAAAGGCAGACCCAGTCGTTTTCCGACAAACACATAGAGCGCTGATAAGCTAATAGGAATGCCTTGGCGGCTGTCTATGACGCGGTTGAGATAGCTGTTGTCTGGATCGTAATACTCCTCACGGTTTCCCGAAAAACCTTTATCTTTAAACAGGAAGTTGCTGAGCAGGCGTGCGGCTTTTCCCGACGGAGATTCTGTGGCCAGCCACTTGGTGCGAAATTCCTCGGCCAGATTGTCCAGACATTCCACGTAGTGCGGAATGTCGAGATTAGGGTAGGCTAACTTGGAAATCAGGAAGGTTCCGTGCTCCCAATCTTCTTGCCGCGCACTTTGGGAGACGAATTTTTTAAATTCATTAAGTAATTGGCCAAATCGAATTTCCTCTTTGATGTAGGCCAACCGTGGTTGCAACAGCGCATCGTCAGTTCCAGCTTGGTCAAGAAATGGAAGGACATCTGAACCAAAACGTGTCAGTTGGTTTTGAATGGTACGAGCAACCTGTTCGTTTGGATCAGAGAGTAAACGAAGTAGTGCGTGGATAGTGGTATCTGGAGGAAGACTCACACTGGTGGTATCGGATGGCATAGCCTCGTCTTTAGCAATGGCGCACGAACCTTGTCTTGAACTTTTTCGATGGGATATGAGGTTTAACCGACAGATCGTTTAAAGGCTTTGGCCCCTCCATAGAGGCATAGGGCATCAAAGGCGACGAGGACCATGAGTGCCATGCCCACTTGCGGGAGTGCTTGGCTCCAACCTGAGATAATGAGTGGACGGACGGCATCAATGACCCAGGTCATAGGATTAAAGAAGGCCAAGGCTTGCATCCAACCGGGCATGGCTGATAACGGCACTAATGCGGAGCTGAGAAAAATCATAGGCAACGAAAGAAAGCCCAACACGGAGAAGAAATCGCCATGGCTTTTGACGGAAAAAGCCATGGCCATGGAAATGGCGGTTAATCCAACGCCAAATAACATGCCGATGAGGAGGATGACGGTAATACCCAACATGCCGGTTTCTGGAATGACCCCAAAGAGAAACGCCACGGCTAAAATGACAAGAATTTGCATTCCAGTAATGGCCATGACAAAGAGAAATCGGCTAAGAATAACTGAAGAGCGGCGAATGGGTGTGGACATGAGACGTTCGAGAAATCCGTTTTCTTTATCGAAGAGCAGGTCGATTCCTCCGGCCAATCCATTGTTAAGCACGGTCATCACCACGACCCCAGCCGCAAGAAAGCTCATGTAGTTTGGGGCTTGCAGGACTTGGATATCAGCTGCTCGTTGGAATAAGTTGCCAAAGAAAATGAGCCAAAAAATCATCGGCTGCGCTAGGGTAAAGAGCATACTAAATTTTTCTCGACTGAGCCGCTTAACCCAGCGATTGGTCAGGGCGAGCACTTCTTGAATTTGTTCATTCATAACTAAATTTTTCCAAAGAAAAAATAGCTAGAGGATTAGGCTTCGGGGCCAGCAGGTTCGTTTGTGAGCGAGCGCCCGGTATGGGCGACAAAGACATCATCTAACCGGGGTCGATGATATTCAATGCCATCTAACCGACAACCAGCGACGGTATTGGTCGTTTCCATGATGACGGGCAATGCTTTTTCGGGACCGTCCACGCGAATGTCCAGACCATTTTCCCTAGGTCGGATCGCTCGAACGAAAGGCAAGCCCTGAAGGGCCGTGGTCAGTTGATCCAGGGCTTCGGGAGTGGCGTCGCTCAGGGTCAGCCACACCCCATCTCCCCCCAGGCTGGCTTTGAGGTCTTTGGGGGAACCGATTGCACGAACTTCTCCACGATCAATGATCGCAATTCGATCGCAGAGTTGGTCAGCTTCATCTAAATAATTTGTGGTGAGGACAATAGTGATTCCTTGCTGCCTTAATTGTCGAATATGCTCCCAAATATTCAGTCGGCTTTGGACATCTAATCCCAGAGTTGGTTCATCAAGAAAGAGTATTTTGGGATGCGGGAGCAATCCGCAGGCTATATCCAGTTTCCGCTTCATACCCCCCGAGTAACCTTTTGCGACTCGGTCGGCATCATTCTCCAGGTTCACAAGTTTCAAGAGAGAGTCGATGCGGCTCAGCGCTTCTTGTTTTGGTAAATGATAGAGTTCGGCAAAGAGCAGCAGGTGTTCTCGTCCTGTCAGAAATCGATCAATCGCGCGTTCTTGTGCGACATAGCCGATGAGTCGCCGAACGGTATCCGCTTCTTTGACGACATCGTGTCCGAGAATGGTTGCCGTTCCAGATGTGGGACTGAGTGTGGTAATCAGGATTCGAAGGGTGGTACTTTTCCCCGCTCCGTTTGGCCCTAATAGCCCAAAGATCTCCCCGTGCTGCACGTTCAACGAAAGATTTTTAACCGCCTCGACTGCATCATACACTTTGCCGAGGTTGGAGACTTCAATAGCAGCAGAGGACATAGGAATTTAGCCTTGGGTTTGGAGATCGGCAAGTTTGAAACGGATAAAATCGATCAGTCGACGCGCTTGCTGTGGGAGGTTGTCTGACTCGAGCAAGAACTGTTTTTCGATCGGTGACAAATCAAGCCCAGCTGACAGATTGTGCACGAGAATTGGATCTGTGAGGGTGGCGGAACCAATGACTTCGCACAGCTCATTCGCTTTCTTGGATGTCAGATATTCCTGTGCGGTCTTTTCGAGATGACGTCGGACTTCTGAAGTCAGCGACAGAGAAGCGTCAGATCGATGCGGTATAATCCTGGCTTGTCGATAATTTGTCATGACGGTCTGTTCTTCATATGTGCACCGATGTAACCCTTGTAAAACAATGTTATACCGGCCATCCGACAGTTTGTGTGAGCTAATTATCCGCCCTACGCACCCTGTGGGATAAATAGGCGGTGCCTCTTCATAGTGGTCTTTCCACCCGTCTTTCAAGAGTGCCATACCAATGCATTGCCCATTCGTAGTGGCTTCTTGAATCATTTCCCGGTAACGAGGTTCAAAAATGTGTAGGGGTAAATAGGTTTGAGGAAAAAATACAACCGTCGGTAACGGAAAGATGGGAACGATTTCCGGTATGGGAAATGCTTCGGGTTCGGCTGAAGAAAAATGCAAAGACATGCGATACGATAGCCGAGGATTTTCTTGAAAGTCAACGTGCCTAACTCGCAAAGGCCTGATTGACAAAATGAGAAAATGCTTGTGGGAGAAGGGATTTGTGCGCTTTATGGCATCGTGGTATAAACGACCGCAATGATAAGAGTCCTCCTTGCCGCGGTGATGTGTTTCATGAGTCCCGACATCCTTGCGGCAGAGTCCCCTCCGGCCACATCTCGTTTTTCCCCTGCGAAGCTAGGTTATGAGTATGTCTTTCCCCGGGATCATGGGAATCATGAGCAGTTTCAGACCGAATGGTGGTATTTTACTGGTCATTTACAGGGATCAAAGGGACGTCGGTTCGGGTATGAACTGACCTTTTTTCGGCGTGGGATTGACTCCCCGAAAGTCTGGGCCAATCCGTCTGCCTGGGCCCTCAAGCATCTGTATCTCGCTCATTTTGCTTTGACGGATGAACAAGCTGATCAATTTCGGTTTGATGAGAAAATCAGCCGTGCGGGTATCGATAAGGCTGGAGCACGGGCAGAGACCTTAGATGTCTGGATTGACCAGTGGCATGTAAGGGCCCTCACTCCGGATCATCGGCAATTTCATCTCCAGGCTGCGTCTACAGATTTTTCCATTAATTTAACGGTGGCATCTCAGAAGTCTCCAGTGGTGCATGGAATTGACGGGGTCAGTTACAAGGGGCAGCAATTTGGGCAGGCGTCGCATTATTATTCTCTCACGCGTCTTCAGACCACTGGGTCAGTTCGAGTAGATGATGTGATGATGAATGTGGAAGGTGTCAGCTGGATGGACCATGAATTTGGCTCAGGAGAGTTGGCCGATCATTTGGTCGGGTGGGATTGGTTTAGTCTCCAACTCGACAATGATCATGAAATCATGGCCTATGGCTTACGTCGGGCGGATGGCACGTTTGATTCTGCATCAAGCGGGACGATGGTGTTGCCAGACGGATCTACAAAGGCATTAGCTTTGCAGGATCTGGACATTTCCGTCGACCGCTATTGGACGAGTCCTCTTAGTGGGGCTCGCTATCCCCATCATTGGACTTTTGCCATTCCAGATGAAGGAATTGGGTTAGCCATTTCCCCGCGTATGGCCAACCAAGAACTTGTGACCACACGTAGTACCAGAGTGACGTATTGGGAAGGGGCTGTCGAGGTCACGGGACAATGGAAGGGGCATGATATTCATGGAAAAGGGTATGTGGAATTAACTGGCTATGCTGAACCGGAACCGTATGACGTGAAGCGTTAGGCGGAAGGCGTGAGGAGAAAAAAAGTGAGAAGCCAACTTAAAACCGTAAAATGTCAGGCGTTAGCTGTTAGGAGGTTCAAGGGTATGACCCCTTCACGCTTCACGTTTTACGATTCTTCATCCTACTTTTCACTTCCTACCTTTCTCTTTTTGGCTGCTGGCCTGTTGTTTGGGCTTGTCGCTTGCGGGCAGCGGAGTGACACGATTGTGTCAATTGCCCTCCATCCGACCAAGTCCAACATCATCTATGTGGCCACGGATGAGGCGGTGTATAAATCGAGCGATACCGGTGAGACATGGACGCGGTTTGCTGGGGAATTGACGCGGACTCGGGTGATCAGTCTCGCCATCGACCCTGCTTTGTCTGCGACGGTGTTTGCCGGAACGATGGGCGATGGAACCTACAAAAGCCCTGATGGAGGGAGGACCTGGCATCAATTTAGTGCCGGGATTCAGAAGGGGACAATATCAGCCATTGTGAATCAAATCGTCTTTAATCCGAGAGGGACAGAGATGGTGTATGCCGCAACGACGGTTGGGGTGTTTCGTAGTCTTAATGGTGGTCGTAATTGGGTGGAACGAATGAATGGCATGAATGAAGTGAATTTTGTGGTGTCTTTGGCGATCGACCCTCAGCGTCCGAATGTGATGTATGCTGGAACGACGGGCGGGGTGTATCGCACAATCAATGGAACAGAAAGTTGGGAAAAGAAATCTAGTGGGATGGTCGCGGCAGATGCCAAGATGGCATCTATGGCCTTGGGTGTGAATGGATTGGCGGTTGATCCGACCAACAGTGATGTGGTGTATGCCGGAACCACGAAGGGTTTATATAAATCGACGGACCAAGGGGAACGGTGGGCCAAACTTGAGGGCAGTATTCAAGATGCCTATGTCAGTGCTATTCAATTAGACCCCTCGCAGCCTTCTACCTTGTATTTGGCCACCAGTGATCGTGTGCAAAAAAGCGAAGATTCCGGAGCCACCTGGGAACCCAAAGTTACGGGATTGGATGCCACCAGCATTCGCAGCTTGCAGATCAGCCCCAGTGATCCTCATGTCCTCTATGTTGGCACGAATGGGGGCGGTCTGTATCGAAGTACGGATGCGGGTGAATCTTGGAAGCGGTTGCCTCTGACGGCTACAAATGCGTCTTAGTGGAATTGTTGAACCCGGATTCAGCAGTAGAAAATTATTACGGTGGGGGCTGCGCGATAGACGGGACAAGGCTGCCGGGCGAATTGGCTCCGGCTTGTGGGGGATAAGAGGGTTCTGGGGGGCGTTCT
>JAOTTP010000117.1 GCA_029864405.1 Nitrospirota bacterium | reverse complement strand
GATCACGGGGGCCTGTTGCGAGCTGAGTGGAGTCCCACTTAATCCTTCCACACTGACCACAACCTGGACCAATCCACCATCGTCACTGATGGTTATGGGGCGTATTTGGAAGGTGGCTCCACATGTCTCGACGTCTTGCGTAATGATATGTTGCTCTGGAGGGGGAATCAGGCCACGATAGAGAATTCTTCCCTGGAGCGTTGCGGGCTGGAGATTGTCCGCCTGAGCCGGATTCAGTCCACCTGCAAGGATTAGAATCCCGGTATACACAAAGGTTTTTATATTGTGCTGGCGACGGGAGTGGGAGTTAGTCATAATTCCTGTGATCCTTTAAAGCGGGGTATGGGGAACATCGGTGTACAGTATGGGGCTGTAGTCTTTATCGGTTTGTATTTGCGGGAACCAAAGTCGTCTGTGTTGTTGGTCCCTTAGGTGGAGGAAAAAGAGGTGAGGCCTGCTCGCCTTCCCACCGAGTTAGGGTGATCGTGATAAGGATAACAGGTAATTAACAAGGTGCCAGATGTCTTCAGGATGGGGTGAGAGAGCTTCCTCAAAAGAAGCCATGGGTGTTCCATCCAGACCCGTCAGAATGCTTTGGGCGATATCTTGTGGACGATGCCCATTCTTGAAAGAAGACGGATGGCTGAAGTCGGGAGGGAGGAGAGGTAATCCCCGGCGATCTCGTAATTCCCCCTGGTCATACAATCCCCCTGGTTGCATGGATTGTGGGCCATGGCATTTTGCACAATCCAGCATGTCATATAACTTGCGACCGCGGTTCACACTCTCTCCGGTTGCCGGGAGTGGGCCTGGTGGTAAGACAATCGGAGGGCTCTCGGCCTCCTGGTACAGGGAGGAAAAACTTTTTACATACACGACGATGTCCCATCGGGCCGTCTCGGGCAATCCTCGAAAAGAGGGCATATAGCCGGGGATGCCTCTGGTGATAGTCTCAAAAAGATCGGCATCGGTCGGTAGTTGGCCTGAAGGAGTTGACCGGAATTTGAATTCTGCTTCCGTGAAATCCCGTGGGCGTGGCGCAGAATAGGCGCCAAGATAAAAAGCGTCTGGACCATCGCCTTGCCCCGTCTTTCCATGACAGAGGAGACAGGATTGTTCATAGAGACGTTTGCCTCGAACAACAGAATCTGAAAGGTCAGTTGGGGGCTCAGCTCCAGACAAAGGAGTCAGGCTGAGGGTGAGCCACACTGCTATGCCCCTTAACAGGTTGGAGGCTTTGAAGCCGCGAGGCCGGTTAAAATGCCACATCGGCGCCCACGAAAAAGGCATTGCGAAAATTCCTTTCAGGAGCACGTCCTCCCTGTGTCTGACGTAGATTGATGTCGTCGCGGAGAAACAACGCCATATTCGATCGCAGATAATACTTGGCGATTACCCCCAATAAGGAGCTGCTGGTTCGCTCGCTACGAAGACCACCGGCGTCCAGGTGGTCAAACCGCAATCCAAGTAAAACTCGATCCGTTGCGAGCACATTAGCCTCTAAGGTGAGTCCAGTTGCGGTGGCATCGAAGGTGTTTCTAAAGGAAGCGGGAAGGTCGGCGACCCGGTCCACCACAAATGCCGCATAGAAATCCACCAGGTAGTATCGGACATTGGCGGCGAATCCATACCGGCTCCAACTCACATCGGCCATTGAGGACACTTTGGCATTATTGCTACCGAAGTAGGCAAAGCCCGAGAGATTAGCGGAAAAATACGTGCTCTGGGCCAAGTCGAATCGGGTCATCACATACCAGTCTTTGGGATTGTTGGAGTCACCAAAGGGTTCGTTCGCCCCGTTGAGAATGCCCACTTGGTACAAAAACCAATCCCCCAATGGGCGCCCATGAATGTCGATGCCCATCTCGGCCACAGCATGAAAAAGTGATGGGGCTGTTGGCAAGATCGCGGTTCCACCTCGGTCAAATAAACCGGAAAATTTACTGGCAAATGCGGCTGGGGTGAGGCCAAGACGATTAATAGTGGGAAGCATATACGAACCATTATCTACCGAATTGCCTCTCACCGGTTCAAACTGTTGTCGAAGTGTGGCATAGGACGAATAGGCGGACGGATCCAATTTCCCAACCCGTAGATGCGCCCAATCATGTTGACCTAAATTGTTGAAGGTGAGGAAGGCGCGTTCAACCCCGGTTTTATCTTCTTCGAGATTGGATTCGACCTCGGCGAAAAATCCCACATTATTGGTGACCGTGCCAGCAGTAAAGATACTGAACACTTCTGGAAAGCCCAATTCGGTTCGGTCTTCGAGATTGCCATCGATGTTGGTTCCTGAGGTATGGCGGGCATAATCAAACGTTCGAAGAAGATTCCCACGCATGCGGAAGCCAAGATAGTTTGTGACGTCATCCAGCGTCAGGTCCCCCAGCCGTGACTTTTTGATGGTGTCGCCGTCTTCGGTGCCCGGCAGTTGGTAGCCATTTTCTAAGAATCGTTCGCCCGTTCGATTGAGTCGAGGGACGCGCGTATGACAGACCGTGCAGTTCACGTCATACTTTCTGGCAAAGGCGGGAATCGCTTGCGCATCTGTTGTGGTGAAGAGCTGGCTGACTATGACGAAACAGGCGAGGAGAAAAACATTCTTGGCAATAGGAGAATTAGGTCGTTTCACAGCAATTTGAGAGTAGGAGGGAAAGGAATAGATCTGCCGTGTAGCCATTCGATAAAATATGGAGGAGGTTAGGAATTATGTCAAGGAAAATCACAGCAATTTCCATTGAAATGCCTTGAGGAGGAAACCGTGGCTTTTCTGGAATTGGAAGAGGCCTGTTGAGTCAAGATACGCCGGGGTGTATAGGAAAGAAGATTGATCGTGAGGAAATTCCGGGACGCAGCTGTTAGGCCAAGCGGGTTGCTGGGCAATAAGTCTCAGGTCACATAGAAGTTGGCACATCATGACAATTCCAGAATTTCAGCGATTCAAGAAACAGGGCAAGAAGTTAACGGTTGTGACCGCCTACGATGCCCTGTTTACGCGGATCGTGGAGCAAGCCGGGCTTGACGTCATTCTTGTTGGTGATTCACTTGGCATGGTCGTGCAAGGCAAGCCCAACACCTTATCGGTGACCATGGAAGACATGCTCTATCACACGCGGTTAGTGGCCCAGGCCGCCCAACGGGCGCTAGATCGGAAG
>JAOTTP010000116.1 GCA_029864405.1 Nitrospirota bacterium | reverse complement strand
TCATCATTTGCGCAACCCCATCGAGATTCAGATCGCCAAGGAACCGGTAAAGGCCGGGGTGGCCCCTCGGGTGCACCAGACCGCCTACCTCGTCGCCAGGCCACACAAGGTAGCGGCCATGGCCCGTCTCTTGGATATGGCTAGTCCCAAGTCAGCCCTTGTGTTTTGCCGAACGCGCCTGGAAGTGGATGAGTTGACCTCTATGCTCAACGGCCGCGGGTACCGTGGAGAAGGCCTGCATGGCGGCATGAACCAGGCCCAACGCGATCGTGTGATGCAGTCGTTCCGGGCCGGAAAAACCGAACTGCTCGTTGCGACCGACGTGGCCGCACGAGGCCTGGATATTCCTCACGTGTCACATGTGGTGAATTACGATGTCCCGTCCTCTCCCGAGGCCTACGTCCATCGTATCGGGCGGACCGGACGCGCCGGACGCGGCGGTGAAGCCATCACGCTCGTCGAATCACGCGAGCGCTGGCTGTTGCAAAATATTGAGCGCCTCACCAAATCCAAAATCGAGATGGGCACACTCCCGACGGTGGCCGACCTTCAAGCCAAACGGCTGGAACAGATTGGCGCTTCCATTCAAGATATTCTCAAGGCCAACGACTTTGAACACTTCCAAGTCGTGGTCAACACCCTCACTGAAAAATTTGACCCTAAGGATGTCGCCGCGGCCGCGATCCAACTGGCCTATGGATCAAAGACCGGCGATCGAGTCGAAGAGGACATTCCTGCCATACGGGACCGGGCACCCGACACATCCCAGACGCCCCGGCGACCAAGGCGAGGGCCATCGGATCTCCCGGAACCTGGAAGAGCCGTTAGAGGAGGTGGCGGTGGAGGCAGGCCGGTCGGCAGGCGCGATCGGCACAGTCAATCCACAAACATGGCGACCTTGCATGTGAACGCGGGCCGAATGGCGGGGATCCGCACGGGAGATCTCGTCGGCGCCATTGCCAACGAGGCCGGTATCAATTCAAATGTGATCGGCCCTATCAAGGTGGCGGATCAATTCTCTCTCGTCAAAGTGCCGGAAGAGCACGTTGGTGGCATTATAAAGGCTCTTGGCCGGACCAGGATTAAAGGCCAAAAAGTCACCGTCCGGCTCTACAAAGAATAGGAGCCATCCTGACACCGACAGAGATGAAATTTCCTCAGCAGTCTGCTCGTGTCGCACCTCATCACTATCATTTCGCATTCCATTCATCTCATGCCTAACGGACTGACGATTCTTGATGTGCGTGACCGGATAGCCCGAGCTCGATCGGTGACAGTCCTCACCGGCGCGGGAATTTCGGCGGATAGTGGTGTCCCGACATTTCGGGGGGCCGATGGGCTGTGGAAGAATTGCCGGCCCGAAGAACTGGCGTCCCCTGAGGCCTTTGCCCGTGACCCGAAACTTGTTTGGGAATGGTACAACTGGCGACGTGAATTGGTCGCAACCAAACACCCGAATGCGGCACATGAAGCCCTCGTTCAACTTGAACGACGGATTGATCACTTTTGGCTCATTACGCAGAACGTCGATGGGCTTCATGCCCTGGCCGGCTCGCAACGTCTTTCCGAAATCCATGGAAACATCTGGAAAGTACGGTGTACCCAATGCGGCCACGTTTCGCCTAACCGCGACCTGCCTCTCGCCTACCCTCCAACCTGCACGGACTGTTCGGGGTTGTTGCGCCCCCATATTGTCTGGTTCGGAGAGTCGCTGGCTCCGGAGGATTTAGACCGCAGTTATGATGCCTTGAAAGCTTGCGACATCCTGCTCATTATCGGCACGTCCGGCGTGGTCTACCCGGCTGCGTCCTTTGCCCCCGTTGCGAAAGACGGAGGCGCATTGGTGGTCGAACTGAATTTGGAACCGACTCCCAACAGCCCTGTAGTAGACGTGTCCTTTCAAGGCCGAGCCAAAGACCTGGTGCCGCTGTTAGTTCCACCAAGCTACACGCCTCTTTCTTGACTCCCTTCGCAAGGGTTTGTTACGTTTTTTTGTTTAGGAATTTTCAGTACTTACGTTTGGAGCATGGCATGCAACTGACGATCAATGGTAAACCTGAAACCCTGGAGGTTTCGACGGTGCTAGACGTCTTAAAAACCAAAGATATTGACCCGCAACTCGTGGCCGTAGAACTCAATACCCAGATGGTGGACCAGGATCACTTGGAAACCACCTCCGTCAAGGAAGGCGATAAACTGGAATTTTTGTTCTTCATGGGGGGTGGCGCGTGAGTGCCTCATTTCTGCCGTGTATTACTGATGGCATCGGCCATACTCCATTAGTCCGCTTGAACCGGCTTTCCCCTCCAGACGGGGCCACGATTTATGGTAAGGCCGAGTTTTACAATCCCGGCGGCAGCGTCAAAGACCGCATCTGCCTCAACATGGTTGATGAGGCGGAGAAACAGGGGCTCCTGAAACCCGGCAGTACCATAGTCGAACCCACCAGTGGCAATACCGGCATCGGGCTCGCCTTGGTGTCAGCCGTTCGTGGGTATAAACTGATTCTGGTCATGCCGGAAGGCATGAGTTTGGAGCGAGCCAGCCTGCTCTCCTCGTATGGCGCACAGTTGGTGTTGACGCCCGCTCGAGAAGGGATGCGCGGGTCAATTAAAGAAGCGGAAAGTATTTTAGAGCAAAATCCCGAATACTTCATGCCGAACCAGTTTTCTAACCCGGCTAATCCGGCGATGCACCGCAAGACGACGGCGGTAGAAATTTGGGAGGCATTGGAAGGCAAGGTGGATGCGTTTGTGGCTGCGGTGGGTACCGGCGGAACGATTACCGGATGTGGAGAAGTGTTCAAAGAAAAAAATTCAACAGTCAAGGTGATTGCCGTAGAACCAGCCGGTTCTCCCGTGTTATCTGGTGGAGAACCCGGGCCACATAAGATCCAAGGCATCGGCGCGGGCTTTGTCCCCAAGGTGCTGAATCGATCACTCATCGATCAAATTATGACAGTGACGGATGAAGAGGCCTATCAAACCACCAAGCAACTTGCCAGGAAGGAAGGCCTCTTAGTAGGTATTTCGTCAGGGGCTAATGTGTTTGCGGCTCAAAAGGTCGCTGAATCCTTGGGACCGGAGAAGAATGTGGTCACGATTCTGTGTGATACAGGCGAACGTTACCTCAGCATGGAGAAATATTTTAATATTTAGAGCATTTCCATGGAGA
>JAOTTP010000115.1 GCA_029864405.1 Nitrospirota bacterium | reverse complement strand
TCGGGATGATCACCACCAACTGGCTTCAAGGAGCTGAGGATCTGGAGCACGCCATCCACACCAGGATGACGAAAATTCACAAACTATTCCTTCAACGGTTTCCCAAACACTAACGCCCGGGCATCACAAGGAATGGTGTCACTCCTTCATTGACTGACCCGGGCGTTAGGACACCGCATGTCTTCCCCGCAGGCCTGCGGGGAAGATCGCTCTCATCGCTTAGCAATCAAAGTACATAAAGTATTCATACGGGTGTGGCCTGACTCGAATGGCATCGATTTCATGGGTCCGTTTATAGGCGATCCAGGCTTCAAGCAGGTCCTCGGTAAACACCCCGCCTTTCAAGAGAAATTCATGGTCGTCCTCAAGAGCCTTTAATGCCTGCTCCAGACTTGACGGCAATGAGGGAATATTCCCTAATTCCTCCGGCTCTAAATCGTAAAGATTTTTATCCATGGCTTCGCCCGGATGAATTTTATTTTGAATCCCGTCTAACCCGGCCATGAGCATGGCAGGGAAGGCTATATACGGGTTACAGGAGGGATCAGGGAAACGAACCTCAATGCGTTTGGCCTTGGGACTGGGAGAATACATGGGAATCCGGATGCCCGCCGAGCGGTTCCGGCTGGAGTAGGCCAGCAACACCGGCGCTTCAAAGCCCGGGGTCAGCCGTTTGTACGAATTCGTAATCGGGTTGGTGAGGGCGGCTAAGGCCGGACCATGCTTCAGAATACCGCCGATATAATACAAGCACATCTGCGACACACCTGCATATTCCTTCCCGGCAAACAGGGGCTTTCCATCTTTCCAAATGCTCTGATGCGTGTGCATCCCGGTGCCATTATCCCCATAGAGCGGCTTGGGCATGAAGGTCACGGTTTTGTTATGCCGACGGGCGACATTGCGCACAATATATTTGTACATCATCATCTGATCGGCCATCTTGACCAAGGTATCAAACCGAAGATCAATTTCGGCTTGTCCCGCCGTGGCCACTTCGTGATGGTGTTTCTCTACCCGTATCCCGGCTTTTTCCATTTCCCGGCACATTTCTGACCGGATATCCTGTTGCGAGTCAACCGGGGCCACGGGAAAATATCCCTCCTTGTGGCGCGGTCGAGAACCGAGATTCTCTCCCTCTTTCCCTGAATTCCAAATACCCTCTTCCGAGTCCACGAAGTAGTAGCTGGAATTACTCGTTTGATCGAACGAGACATGGTCGAAAATGAAAAACTCGGCTTCGGGGCCCCAGTAGGAAATATCCCCGATTTTCGTGCTCTTGAGATATTGTTCCGCGCGAAGCGCCACTCCACGGGGATCCCGCTCATAGATGGTACGGGTAATCGGATCTTGCACGTCGGCCACCATGCTTAACGTCGGAATCTCCATGAACGGATCCATGCAGGCGGTATTCGGATCAGGCACAACCAACATGTCGCTATTTTGGATCATCCGCCAACCACGGATTGACGATCCATCAAATCCAGAGCCTTCTTTAAATAAATCCAACGTCAACTCTGAGGTCGGAATCGAAAAATGCTGCCAGGTACCAAGGAGATCGACAAACTTGACGTCGACCATTTCCACCTTGTTCTTCTTCGCAAAATCCAACACTTCTTTCGGGGTCATTCAATACCTCCTTCTCAGGCACAACTGTTTATAAAAGTGATACAACACCCTCATTCCCTCACCCATTACCACGAACTCATTAGACGTCGATCGAGCACAAACCCCGCTCTTACAGAATCCTGCTCAACCACGAACCTTCATCTTAGGAATAGGCTCGTTCATTGTGTTGACTGAGGTCCAACCCCATTTCTTCGTCTTGGCCGGAGACTCTCAGCCCTACCGTCACATCCACTATTTTAAGAATGAGATAGGTTCCGATAACAGAAAACGTTAAGGTTACCAAAGCCAATACGACTTGTATACCAAACTGTTCCGGGTTCCCGAAAAACAAACCCTGGGCTCCAATTGACGCAAACAACCCTGTCGCTAAGATTCCCATCAACCCACCCACGCCATGAATGCCCACGACATCAAGAGAATCATCATAGCCCAGAAGCATTTTCCACACGACGGCGGCATAACAAACGGTGCCGGCGACGAGACCAATGAAGAGGGCTGCCATCGGCCCGATAAATCCTGCAGCAGGGGTCACCGTGGCCAAACCCGCCACAATGCCACTGGCGACACCTAAGACTGTCGGTTTCCCCCGGTGCACCCATTCAGCCACCATCCAACTGAGTCCCCCTGCTGAAGCTGCCGTGTGAGTAGCAAGAAACGCGGCCGCGGCGACACCGTTGGCTCCTAACGCACTCCCCGCGTTAAATCCAAACCACCCGAACCAGAGGAGTCCCGCTCCCAGGACGGTCATCGGCAAATTATGTGGAGGCATTGGCTCTACACCAAATCCCTTCCGTTTCCCGAGCATGACCGCACACACCAATGCCCCGAAACCTGAACTGATATGGACGACCGCACCACCGGCAAAATCCAAGGCTCCAAGCTTGGCTAACCACCCGCCACCCCACACCCAATGCGCCAACGGGGTATAAATCAGAAGAGACCATAAAACCGAAAACAACAGTAAGGCTTTGAATTTCATCCGCTCCGCAACACTACCGGTAATAAGCGCGACGGTAATGGCCGCAAACATGAGTTGAAAGATCATAAAGACTTGATGAGGAACCGTTGACGCATACGTCGGACTTGGTTCCAAACCCACACCATTGAGCCCGAACCATTCAAGCCCCCCAATTAGCCCGCCGACATCAGGACCGAAAGCTAAACTATATCCACATATCACCCAAATCACGCTAATCAGGCACAGAATCACCATCGTATGCATGATGGTCCCCAGCACATTTTTCCTGCGAACCAGCCCGCCGTAAAATAAGGCCAGTCCAGGAAGCGCCATACACAACACCAGCGCCGAAGAGATTAAGAGCCAAGCCGTATCCCCCGTATCAATCTTGAGCAAGCCCTCTTCCCCTGCCCAGACAGCCAATGGCTGACACAGACTCATCAGAAACACCAATCCGGTCAACGGTCCAATCGTTGCGCGTGGGATAAACATCTTTATGTACATTCCTCGAATACCCAATGGTGTCGTATGGCACACATTGTCACACCGCTCCTTCGCCGGATTCACCAGTACGTATACGGATGACGCTATGTAACTCGGACACGAAAATCTTTCCATCACCAATGC
>JAOTTP010000114.1 GCA_029864405.1 Nitrospirota bacterium | reverse complement strand
CACGGCCCGCAAGCAGGCAGAACAAGCCCTCCAGGAAAGAGAACGGGAACTCCACCAGAACCAGGAAGAGCTTCGGGCTCTTGGCGCACAACTCATTTCTGCTCAGGAAGATGAACGCCGCCGTCTCTCCCGTGAACTTCATGATGATATGAACCAACGTTTAGCCGTTGTCGCGCTCCAAATTCAATCTATTCAGAGTACTCTGCCCGAGTCGGAGCCGATGCAAGAGACTCTTCAACACTTGAATGAGGAAGTGTCTTCGCTTTCGAATAACGTCAGAAAACTCGCGTATCAGCTGCATCCTTCGATTTTGGATGATCTGGGGTTAGTCGTTGCACTCCAGTCCTCTATTAAGGAATTTTCTAAATGGGAAAACATTCCGGTCACGTTTCAACCGCGGGATGTGCCTCGCATCTTGCCCCAGGATATCGCGTTGTGTGTGTACCGGGTGACACAGGAGTGTTTGAGGAATGTGGCGAAGCATGCGGAGGCGTCTCATGTGTCCGTGGAGGTAACGGCTATGGAGGCTGGCCTCCAACTCCTCATTAAGGATAACGGCAAAGGATTCACACCTGAGGCTGTGCGGCGAGGTAAGCACGGGTTAGGGCTGATTGGGATGAAGGAACGAATTCGTGCGGTTCAGGGTACCTTTGATGTTAAGGCTTCCAAGGAGAAAGGCACGACCATCACTGCCTGGATTCCCCTTTCACCAACAACGTAACCCCGGTTCAGAAATTTCGTTTTTCCTTTCAACGAGCTTCTCCCTTCATTCGAGCGCCCGTCACTTCCCATCTTCCAAGATGGGAGCGGTTGACAGATCTCACGGTAAATTCCCATCCAACGATGTTTTCCCGGGTTCGTTTTTGCGATCCTTTCTCGAACGTAATTAAAAGCGCAAGTCCAGATTTTTGTGTGGCATTCGAATGATGAAGCCTATTGCAACATGCCGCTCACAATCAGTTCCCTGGCCTGCTCAGGGTCGAGCTCACAGGCCCTTCTTCACCCGCCAAAACCATGCAGCAGTTGTTCGGTGTGGGTGTAGTGGTTTAAATGTTCCTCCGCAATCATTGAAAACTTTCCCTCGCAACAAGACAGAGGATTCCCGATCAAGAGAGGGTTAGGTGGGATACTCAATCTTCCGGTAATGTTCCGACGAAAATCGGCAGATAGGGCATTTCCCCTGAGGAATTTCGTCCGTCGTGGACCCGCAAATTTGACAGACGAAGTATTGATCAGTTTTTTCATCGATGGTCTTGGCGACTTTTTCAAAAAACCATGGAGCCCAACGCTGAATTTTCATGAGGACATCACGATGCTGCTTCTCAGATTCCCAGGAAAAAGTGGCAAAGTTGATCGCATCCTGGATTCCTTCAGGATTCACGTGTTTGATCATGTCTGGGTAAAAGGTATCGATGTCATCTATTTCGTCATTGGCGGCTTTCATCAGATTGTCACGTGTACTCTGCACTGTTATCTGCGGCTTGCTGACCGGCACTATTTCCACATCGAGTCGAGAGAGAATCTTGGCAAAATTCTGCGCATGGATTAATTCTGCGGTGGCAAAGGCCGCACACAAATAGGCAATGCCTCGATAGCCTTCCGCCTTTGCCTTTCGGCCGAAATCCACATACTGGTGGTACATCGCGATTTCTCGTTTATGGGCAATCTGAAGGAACTTGATGGTTTTTGGATAGGGGGTGGCTGCCCATGAACCTTTCCTGCCAAATCCCAATACCAATGACGCCGCTGCCAAAAACCCTGTGGCCATGATTTGTCTGCGACTGAGGCGTGCAGTTTCCCATCCCTCTGCCAACAGAAAAGAAAAGGAAGGCGCTTTCTCCTGAATGGTCTGCACGGACTCCCTTGGCTTTATAAATAGAAAAGCTCCGGGTGCAGATCTGAGCAGGTTCTGTTGAAAGTCAGTCCCTTCCCGATGGTTTGATTGGGCCATAGGATTGCGGGGATGGGTGACATGCGGTTGGCTCTCCATAATTCCCTCCGTTTGTCTTTGCACTTGCTGGTTGTGAGGGGGTGGTTTAGTTGGAAGAATAGCATTTTTTCTGCCAGCCTGAATGACGAAAGATTCGGGACTGCTTGCTTCAATCCAATAGCCTGGAAGGTTGCGCTTTTCTTATGGGAGTAGACTTATTAAATCTGAAGTCCTTTACGCCGGTGTCCTCCAAAGAACCTCGTCCCACTGTCGCAATTCACCACACAATGTTTTCCCTTCTGCCCTGAAAGGCGTCAAAGCATGTTGAGCGGATCCCAGATCTTCTCTCATCGATGGTTTTTGTGTCGCTTTTCCCTGCCTATAATGGCCTGATTCCTGCAGCCTTCTGGAATTATGGAGAGGTGTATTATCTATAAGTGGCAGCAAGTTAGTCAGGTGCTCCTTGTTGGAAAGCGTCGGGTTTTGCGAGGGGTGAGGAATTTTAATTCCCCCAATTTTATTTCTGTTTACCACCCAGAAGATATCGTAACCGGAAAAACGAATGTCTGAAGAAAATAAGAAGAGATGGGCCTTCCGGATGGTTTCATGGTGATCTAATGAATGAGGCCACTCGCCCATTCCAGGAGGTTTTCCCATGTCATACATTGGCGTAAATATTGGTGCGCTGACGGTGAAGGTGGCAACCCTCCGGGGGGACACGAGGAGCGCCAAGGTCGTGGCTCATCAAGGACGTCCGCTTCAAATACTGGATGAATTACTAGCAACTCCTGAGTTTGCGGACGCGGAGTATTTTGGTGTGTCCGGTCAGCTCGGTCATATTCCCGAAGTCGCGGCTATTCAGCGAGCTCTTCGTGAGGTGGAAGGCACCTTTGATGCGGTTGTCTGTCTCGGTGGCGAGTCCTTCCTGGTCTACCTCCTTGTGGACGGAAAGATCACCAATGTTCTGTCCCATAATAAATGTGCCGCAGGAAGCGGAGAGTTTTTCGTGCAACAGATCGGCCGGATGGGGCTGGAAATGGATGAGGCTATCCAGCGTTCTTTCAGCGGGAAAGTGGTGCCTCTCGCCTCTCGCTGTTCTGTTCACTGTAAATCGGATATTACCCATAAGTTGAACCGGAACGAGGCGACGGCCGAGGATATCTTGCACACCCTGCACGACAGCATGTCCAACAAGGTGATTGCCTTGTTGGAGAAAGGGACGCAAGCGCCCAAGCGGGTTCTTTTGATTGGAGGGGTGACTCGCAATGCGGCCATGCTGGCGGCGTTGCGCGAA
>JAOTTP010000015.1 GCA_029864405.1 Nitrospirota bacterium | reverse complement strand
AAGACTGAATTCCCCCAGAGAATCAAGACAAGGAGGAAACACCCCCAATGCCCACGTCTTTGCAAGATCTGTCGCATGAAAAAGTTCAATTCGACACGCAACACGGTGAAAACCCAGCGTCACCCATTAGGACTGCACACAGCGAAAGCCGATATGCGCATAGGAATATCCCTGTCGAAACCAATTTCGAAATGAGCGGCGCAACAACCGGCTTGCGGTATAAGGGCCGGCACCTTTCACCACATAATGATCCTGGTCAAAAAATCTGGCGGAATAGCCAGGATACGTCGGAAGGGGCGAGAATCCGGCAAAGGGATGAAAAATCGTCGATGTCCATTCCCAGCCATTTCCCACTAACTGCGCCACACCAAACCCGCTGTTGCCAGAAGACTGGGCCGTAACAGGAACGGGATCCCAACCTTGAAAATTAAAATTCCCGTGTTGAAAACGAGGCGCCCCATTACCCCAGGGGACAGATCGTTCAACCCCGGAGGGGGCTCCAAAAGCAGCCCGATGGAATTGCGCTTCGGTAGGAAGGGCCATCCCGACCCAATTAGCGTAAGCTTGTGCCTGTCGATGCGTCACGTACACCGGCCAAGATTGCGGTAATGGAACCTCCTGGAACATTGTGCGCACATACCAGGCATCCCCTCGTTTGACCCAAAACGCCGGCGGCTCCCCACCATCCTGAACAAATCGCAGATATTGTTGGTTTGTCACTTTATACCGGCTGATCAAAAACGGCGGGACTTGGACTTCATGTCGCGCAAATTCATTGTCCCAGCCAAATCCCTCTTCCGGCTGACGACCTAAAGTCGCCATGCCTTCAGGAATGTTCACCATCTCATCCGCCGGTGCTTCACCCGAAAGGTTAAGAGAATCTGATGGCGCATGCTTGTGCTTCGAATCCAGATGGTGGAGCAAATATGCATTGGTTTCGGCATGCATCAGACGATGTTCAATCGCCACATGAATGATCCACTCTGGGGCAGAACCCAAGACGCGATCCACCTCTTTACGAACCCGCGTATTATATCGTTGCACTTCTTCTACCGTTGGCCAATCGAAGGGTTGATCAGTGGGAAGATTCCCATCCGATGGATCAATACCCGCTTCAAATAGGTGATCAAAGGACTCATGAAACGATGGCATACCCAATGTCCATCGACAAATTTGATTCCAGTCAAACGCTTCGAGATGTCCCAGGTAAAAAATCATGCGGTTCCGCTCAGGGATGGGACGCTCATACATTGCTTCAGCACTCATAAGCGAAAAGAGCCTATCCGTGCGTAGCCGGGCTTCATCTAATTCACTCTGCAATTTGGCCAATTGCGCCATTTCGCCTCTCCTTAGCCATGGTTCAGCTAATGAATACACACCAATACCCCTCACAAGATCTCCCACGTCACCAGACTAACTATACCGAACTCGACTCCCCCCAGAAAAGTTCAATGAATGTTCGTCATGATTCAAAGCCCAGGAGTGAGAAGAACCGGCCCACTGTTCAATCGACAGGAGGGCAGCTCAACGTGAGGGGGAATCAGTTTTGAATCCTGCGCAACGCGTATCTGAAACGACCGCTTTCGCCCAAAGAGCATGATGCTAACCCGCAGCGAATTCAAGTTGACACTCGCGTTAACTATATGTTTGGGCACCAAGTCATAGCCATGGGGAGCTTCCTGGTGCGCACAATCGCAACTTTCCCTCAGACCCGGAATTTCTCTTCATTCGTTCCACGGTCTTTCTACCCTTGATCGAGACAGATTCAACCATCGAACCAAACGAGATTTCGACTAGTCGAAATCGGAATATGTCCCCTCAATGCCTGGGACGGTGGAAAAATCTTTCCACCAAGAAGAAACCGGTCGATTCGTCTTAACGAGGCGAAGAAGGGAAGGGGCGAAGGAATTGGCGTAACACTATACGTAAACGATAGGATGATATCAGCTCGGTGTCACCAAATATCGCATGACGCTATCGGGGACCGGAAATCATTTGACTTGTCCGGCATTGAGCTAAAAGATTTTTCCTCACCTTCCTAAGGAGCGATCTCAATGGAAAATTTCAGCAAGCCTTCCATTCATCACGTGAGATTGAAGAAACGTCAGGAAGTCGCCAAAGGCACAATGGCATTCTATTTTGATCGACCGGCTGCATTCATATTCAAAGCCGGCCAGTTTATCGACTTGTCATTACCTGATCTTTCAGCGTCGGATCCACAAGGCCATACCCGAGCCTTTACCCTGGCCAGCGCTCCTTCCGAACAACAGCTTATGGTCGCGACGCGTCTTCGGGACACCGCCTTTAAACGCATGTTGGCAGAAATGCCTCTTGAGACGACAATTGATCTTGAAGGTCCATTCGGACAATTCACTCTGCCGGACAACGATTCTCCAACGAGGGTCTTTCTCGCAGGAGGAATCGGGATTACACCGTTCCGAAGCATGCTGGTTGAAGCAGCCCACAACAAATTTCCTCATCGTCTCATTCTCATGTATTCAAATCGCAGTCTGGAAGATGCGGCTTTCCTTGATGAACTGCAAGCCCTCCAACAAGAAAATCCCAACTACACGTGTATTGGAACGATGACGAATCCAACCGGAGCCACTGAAACCTGGAACGGTGAAACCGGCCGCATAGACCAGGTCATGCTCAGGAAATATGTCAAAGATATGGAGACGGCAATGTTTTATGTTGTGGGGCCACCTGCAATGGTCGATGGATTACAAAAGATGCTTGAGTCTGCCGGAATTCACAAAACCAGCATTCGCTCCGAGGAGTTCGTGGGCTATTGAAATTCTCACCTTTGAAGACCGCACATTCTCCGGAGACTCCTCAACATGCTTCAACAACCGTATTGCCTGGATTTTCGTTGAAATCTTCATAAGCGCAAAGGCTCAAGATCTGGATACACCCATCACACCTCTCTTCTGTGATGAGCACCCTCCCTTTTCTTACTATCCCGGCCAAAGAATTCTTCCTCCCCTTAGGCATCGAAAAACCTGTATCACATCCCGATTCGTGATCCTTTCTCATCGCCAAGAAGAATCAACCTGCATAAAGCTCTTCGCATGAGAACACCGCCGGGTGAGCAAGCAATTCATTGAGAACACCGATACCCGGCAGAGCATTAAAAAGGAAGAGGCAAGAAGAATCCAGGCACTTATGGAGAGGCCGGTTCGGAGAAAACACCGCTTATAGCAGGTCTTCTGAATTGGTAAAGAGCTACGAGTTCACGCCGTTTTAGCTGAGAACAATTCATAGCTTAGTCTCTTGCCTCTAGTTGAAATGAAAGCGAACTTTGTGCCCGAAGAATGAAGCTTCAGGATAGAACGGTACAACCAGCAAGAAAATTGGGATGGAAGTGTGGAAGTTTAATCGTTCAGCAAATGAAGAGCCTTTTGCTTGCGATGCACGACTTCCCGAACGATCTCCAGAATCTTCTTTTGATCAAAAGGCTTTGAGAGGACGGCCAATGCCCCGGCGTGCATCGCTCTCATCCGAACAGAATCGGCAAGGCTGCCTGTAATCATCACCGCAAGAGGACAACAGATGGCCTCCCTTGATAATTCTTCAAGGAACTCGCATCCATTCATATGTGGCATTTGAAAATCTGTGATGATGAAATCAATCCTTATTTCATGAAATACCTTGAGAGCAGCCATTCCATTTGCTGCCTCTAGGCAACAAAAACCCTCTCCTTCCATGGCTGTACGGAGTATCATGCGACAATCAATGCTGTCGTCGACAATCAGAATAGAGGCAGGGTTTGAAGATTCAGGATTTTTCCCATCTGATTTCTCCTGAGACTCTACGCTAATAGATGGATTTATAGGAGAACGTTTCTGCAAGTCGGCAAACCATAAAGGCATCATGATGGTTCCTCCCTTAAAGCTGAGACACGACAACTCATCCCTTCAGGGAACTCGAATCAACATCCCACAATAGGCCATCGGCAGAAACATCCTTCAGTTGATCCAATCCTTCCAGGGAGAAAGAAGGCAACCAAGCCCAGTGGCCTTTCTAAATTCTAAACCCGCCCCCCCAGAATCAATGCCGAGCCCTCCCAGAGCTACCGAGCAAAACACCTTTTCCTGCTCGATTCAGGAGAATCACAGGATCCACGATATCCCCACATTGAAGACAGCGAGCCGCCATGAATTCTATTTCGTTTTCAACTAAATCAAAGACAGACTCCGGCTGCATGAGTCCACCACATCGACGACAGCCAAACGATTCAACCTTCACGTTCTGGCTAGAGCCACGATGATTATTTTCAAGAAGGTGGCCTTTCATTCCAATCTCCTATTCCGTAAGCAAAGAACCGCAGGCAAAAGAAATTTCATGATTAACATGTTGACTGAAGAGTCGGGAGATACCCGAGACCTGCCTCTTTCATTTCCTAATCCGATGAAAATTCTGCAACCGTTATGCCTGACTGACAAAAACACGGGATGAGAAACTTCCCTCATAAAATTCATTTAGTACATCCAAGAAACAGAACTTAAAGTCACCCCATATAAGGGAACCGAGCGTAGATGCACAGATCAAGGTGAGCGAAAAGGCACAAGTTCATTACATTAAATTGGCCACTCTAGTCCTGCCCTGAGGCAGTCAATGGGAAGGCCGTACGAAGCGATGAGGACGAGGCACACAGGTGGTCCGAAGAATAAGACGATCTAGGAGAACAAACCTAGTATAGTGGACCCCATTGTCAAGACCACTGAAATAGGAAAACAAGTAAGCTTCAATTCATGGTTTATACGTATTTCCGTGCGTAGCCGACTTCTCGAAATGGACTTGTTCTGGCGTGCGATAATCCAAAGCTTGATGGGGCCGATCGGTGTTGTAAAATTGAAAGTAGATACCCACGGGCTTACGCCGCGTGGCACTTAAAATTCGAACTCGAGTTGAATCTGCCCTTTGTCCACTCGTTCTTGATGATCCACATACCGCCGGATCACCGCCTCATTCAACCCAACGGTCGACGAGAAGAACCCGGGAGACCACAACACCGCTCCCCAGTACGTCCGTTTCAGCTCGGGATACCGGAGCCGAAGTTGCCGACTTAAATTCGCTTTCATCTTGCCCACGATACTCGAGACCGCGTATTTCGGAGGAATCCCCATCACGACATGAATGTGATCGACCTGCACACTCCATTACTGTACCTCGACATCGGGGTGATCGTGCTGGATCTGTGGTAAATGCTCCTGGACAAAGAGCTTGATCGCCCCCCCGCAAAATACGTCGACGATATTTGGGGATCCCCACCACATGATATTGGTGCTGATAGGCCCCATGAGCACTGAGCCGAACTTCCATGCTTGAGTCAAAAACCCCTCAAATGGCAAGAAATCCCCCGCCTCTGGCGGGGAGCGCTTTCACCCACGGGCTCACGCCCCGTGGTCCTCCGCGCTAACTTTGATAGGTGGTTACGCCCCGCTCCAGATCGACCCCGTTCCGATAGTCGTGCAGATAGATGTCTTCGTACTTGACCGTGCGCCACAGTCGTTCGATAAAGATGTTGTCAAAAACGCGGCCTCGTCCATCCATACTGATCTGGACCTCAGCCGCTTCGAGCCGACTCGTGAAGGCCGCACTCGTGAACTGACAGCCCTGATCACTATTGAAAATCGCCGGACAACCGTGGGTGAATGCCTGCTCTAGAGCATCCAGACAGAAGGTCGTGTCCTGGGTGTTCGACGCCATCCACGCTAAAACATAGCGGCTAGACCAATCCAGAATGGCCACCAGAAACATAAAGCCCCGGTGCATGGGAATATACGTCACATCGGTGCATCACACCTGGTTCGGCCGATCAATCACCAGACCCCGCAACAAATAGGGATAGATGGCGTGAGCCGGATGCGGGCGGCTCGTGTGTGGACCAGGAGCCACACCTTCCAAGCCCATCAGCCGCATGAGGCGCTGCACACGCTTGCGATTCACCTCATAGCCGACGCCATTCAGATAGACAGCCATCCGTCGGCTGCCGTAAAAGGGCGTCCGAGTATATTGCTGATCAATGTGTCGCATGAGCTCCAGGGTGTCCGCGGTTTCCTTAATAGGGTGGTAGTACCAATTGGCTCGTCCAAGGTTCAGTAACTCACATTGCCGTCGAATACTCAGCTGCGGATGGCCTGGCACAATCCACTGCCGTTTGACGTCAACCGAGCCCGGCAGTTTTTTTTATCCAGTCCAACTCCATCTTCAAGCGACCGACTTCTTCGTACAGTTTCGCTTGAACGGCTTCGGACTCTTGGTCGCCCTTCCCACGAGCTCCGGCAAAAAGTTCGCGTGCTCCCCCTTGCACTTGCCGCTTCCATTGGCTGATCTGCGTCGGATGCACCTGATACTGCCCGGCCAACTCGTTGACGGTCTTCAGCCCCTTCAAGGCTTCAAGAGCCACCTTGGCTTTAAACTCAGCACTGTGCCTGACCCGTTTTTTCCCCATCGCGTCCCCCTTTCAAACCACGGCCCAATCTTACTAAACTTGTGGTCTGAATTTTGGGGTCCACTATAACTAGGCAACTCTTCGGTATGACTCAGGACATGTTCTTTCAACATTCCCTACATGAAAGGGGCCGATGGGTTGTCGTCCTTCTACATACCAAAGCGACCAAAGATGGGGGCCCCAAAATGCTTTTCATTGCGTTTTCACCTTTCCTACATAAGGATAGACTTCCAATGCAACATTGGAGGCGTAAGCTGGCAGATTAACTAGTCTCTCTTCCTTAACCCTGCTATCCTGAACAAAGTGTTTTCCTGCCCGTCCATGATGATAAAGATCTTTCCTCCCATCATCTGTCATATTCCGTTTTACTCGACAACAAGGACCCAGCCTCCATGACCCCATTGGCACTGGAAACCCATCAAGTCAGTAAACAATTCCCCGATGGCACCTATGCCCTTCAGAATATTGAATGGAGTGTGCAGGATGGGGAAACCATGGCGCTTATTGGTGAGAGCGGGTCAGGCAAAACCACCTTATTGCGGCTACTGAATCGGCTGGTAGAACCGACGGCCGGCGCCGTCTTCATTCAAGGGAACCCGGCTTGTTCTCAGGACCCCATTCAACTTCGTCGACGCCTCGGGTACGTCCCACAAGATGGCGGGCTCTTCCCTCACTGGACCATCAGGCAAAACGTCTGCCTCGTCCCTCAATTATTAGGCTGGACACTGAAACAACAACTCGAACAAGTCAACACGCTCTTATCTCTCGTGAACCTGGATCCCGCGCAGATTGCCGAACGCTACCCCATTGAACTCTCAGGGGGAGAGCGGCAGCGCGTGGCCGTGGCACGCGCCCTGGCGGCCGATCCTCCCATCGTCCTGCTTGACGAACCGTTTGGGGCGTTGGATCCGCTTACCCGTTATGACCTGCAGGATCAATTCCTCTCACTTAAAACCCGTCTGCAAAAAACGATGGTCCTCGTCACCCATGACATATCGGAAGCCTTCCGGCTAAGCGACCGAATCACAATCCTCAAAGAAGGCCACATCCATCAAGTCGGAACCCCGCCCGAACTCCTCCATGCCCCAGCCACACCCTATGTGGATTTGCTCATTCAGCATTATCATGCTCATCGAGGTTGACAGGAAGGTGATGAACACCCATCGAGGCAGGCAAAGCACAGGGAGGATCTCTAGAGGAATCATAGTTGGATTCCTGGGACTTCTCTGTTCCTTCTCCCTTCCAGCTTGGGCCTCTGACACCATTGTGGTGGGATCAAAGAATTTCATGGAAAGCCGGCTTCTTGCCGAAATGTTTGCTCAACTCATTGAAGCCCGAACAAAATTAACCGTCACGCGTCGCCTAGGACTCGCCGGCACTCAAGTCTGTTTTGAAGCCTTAAAAACGGGAGGAATTGACCTCTATCCCGAATACACGGGGACGGGCCTGGTCACGATACTCGGTGAGGCACCCATGAACGAACCCACCGCAGTCCTGAATCGAGTCAGAACTCAATTTTTGGAAAAATGGAATATATGGTGGATCGCCCCACTCGGGTTCGATAATTCGTATGCCTTGGCCCTTCGCCGTGACCGGGCACAAGCGTTGGGACTACGGACCATTTCCGATTTAAGTCGAATCGCGCCAACGCTTAAAGCCGGATTCGGTTACGAATTTATCAAACGTCCGGACGGACTCCCGGGGTTACAACAACAATACGGCCTGCAATTTAAAGAAGTCGTGGGGATGCAACAAACGCTGAAGTATCAGGCCACAGCGAACGGGGATGTGGATCTCCTGGATGTGTATACCACCGATGGCCGTCTTTCCGTCTATGATTTTCTCGTGCTCGAAGATGACCGCCATTTCTTTCCGCCCTATGATGCGACAGCTCTCGTCCGGGGAGAAACGCTTGAGCGACACCCCGAACTCGCGTCAGTGCTCAGCTTATTAACCAATGCCCTGACCCCCGAACGCATGCGAAGCTGGAACCTTCTAGTTCAAGAGCAAGGACAACCCGTCACCCTGGTCGCCCGCGAGATGTTGCAGGACCTCCACTTGTTAACGGACTCTCAGCCTCTTCCAACATCAAGCCAACACCGGGACTCCCAATCTCTGTTTGTCTACATGTGGAACATGCGTGCAACCCTGGCTCTTCGAACAGTGGAACACTTGGGTCTGGCCGGCCTCGGACTCTTGCTTGGTATTGCTCTGGCGATTCCCCTTGGTTTGATCTTGGAACGATGGCGCAAAGGAGCCGAAACCATGATCCGGATCATCGGCATGTCTCAGACCATTCCGTCAATCGCGCTTTTGGCCTTCATGATTCCGCTATTCGGTGTCGGCACATTTCCAGCTATCATGGCATTGTGGATCTATTCTCTTTTTCCCATTCTTCGAAACACCTATTCGGGATTGCGGGATGCTGCGCCCAACGTCGTTGAAACCGGACGGGCACTCGGCATGACGGAATGGCAAATCCTCAGGTCCGTGCGGTTGCCTTTAGCCGCGCCCACCATCATGGCCGGCATTCGTACTTCCGCCATCTGGACTCTGGGAACAGCAACATTGGCCGCCTTCATCGGAGCAGGAGGACTGGGCGTTCCCATTGTGGCAGGGCTGCAACTGGCGGATGTGAATTTAATTTTGTCAGGAGCGTTGCCAGCCACGATCCTGGCTCTGGCTGTGGATGCCCTCTTGGCTTGGGTCGAACATGGGATCAAGCCACGCGGCCTAGAACCGGTTCGATGACCACACCGAATCGCCAGATGATGTATGGAATAGCACCCCAGCCAACGTGTCGGTTAGGAGGACAAAAGAGTTCAACACCCATCGGAAGTGTTCAATGGCATTGCCTTGCCCATAAGCCTTCCTGCGGGTATAGTGAAATTATTCATGCACTCCGGCCACGTTTGTCATCATCCATTTATGGACTGAGTCGTTTCAGTTTTGCTCCTTGAAGGCCGATCATGAGGCTCATCGAACGACTACTTCCCATCGTCCAGCATGTAACTGGAAAAACCTGAACCGAAGAATGTTCATTTTCTTGCACGTTTTGCTTCCGTCTTATTCAAAAGATCGTACCGTCTGCGCTGCTGCCTGAGGGAGGCCAGAGTTTTGTTCAGGGTACACCCCCGAGGAGGGCTCATGACATCGCAAACAGATCCATCAATTACCATCGATCTTCCACTCACCAGAGAAGACCCGGATTTGCTCAAAACCCAAATTACCCGGGGACTGTTGGCCAATCCCAAAACTCTTCCATCCAAACTTTTCTATGATGAGCAGGGATCCACCCTCTTCGAGCAAATATGTGAGTTGCCGGAATATTATCAAACCCGCACAGAGCATCAACTGCTCACCAGATGGGCTGACGAAATCGTCGCCCTCAGCGGGGCGGAAGAACTTGTGGAATTAGGATCCGGCGCGGCCACAAAAACACGGGTCCTCCTCGATGCCATGGCCAAGGTCGACCAACTGCGCTATTACGTTCCGTTTGATGTCGATGAAAGCATTGTCCGGCGAGTCTCTGAAGAGCTGGTCCGGGAATACCCCGGACTCCACATACATGGAGTGGTGGGAGATTTTCTTTTCCATTTGGAACATATTCCGGAAGGCGGCAAACGCCTGGTCGTCATCCTTGGAGGAACTATTGGCAACCTTCCTGCTGTCGCCGCTCAAGAGTTTCTCTCCTCCGTGAATACGGAAATGGCATCTGGGGATTATTTCTTACTGGGTGTGCAGCTCATCACGGATCATAGTCGGTTGGAAGCCGCATATAATGACAAAGAGGGCATTACGGCAAAATTTAACAAGAATATCATTCGGGTTCTTCGTAACGATTTCGGAACTCCTAGCGATCCTGAGTCGTTTGACCACGTCGCCAGGTATAATGAAGCCGACCATCGCATAGAAATGTGGCTCCGTTCGCGAGAAGAACAAACCCTGGACATCCAGGACTTAGATTTACAGGTCCACTTCAAACAAGGGGAGGAAGTCCGCACTGAAATCAGCACAAAATATGACCGCCCCTTGGCCGAGGAACTTCTGGCCTCTTCCGGTTTTGAATTGGTCAAATGGTACTCGGACCCTGACAGCCTGATTGGCCTCGCGCTCACGAAAAAACCCTAAGCCGGATTTTTTGAGAAGGGCGAGACCTTCTCCAGCATGGTTCATACCCGAGCTCATAACCTCACAACGGTAGGGTGCCCCGCCAACTTTCTCTCATGATCTATCTCAATCCGGCCGGACTCGCTCCGTTCCATCCTGACGTGCAACAAGAAATTTCCCGGACACTCGACACGTTCAGCCACTTGTTGTATGCGGAAGCCGGCATTCAACATTACCGAGACACGCTTCAGCGATGCCGACGAACCATTGCGGATTGGTTGACGTTGAATGATGAGCAACGGCTAGCCTTCATGCCGAATACCACAACCGCATGCAGTCTTGTCCTTGCTCGAATCAATTGGAAACCGGGAAATGTCATTCTGACGACCACTCATGAAAATTCCACGATTCTCCATGAGATCGAAAAACTGGGTGACCGTGGAGTCCGCATCATCGCACTCGACCCGGATGTCCCCTCCGGCTTCCTTCCCGCTCTTGAACGCACTCTAGATGAACAACCCATTCAGGCCATCGTCATCAGTCACGTCTCTCATTTTGATGGGCGTATATTTCCTATCACCACAATCCAAAGCCTGGCTCAGTCACACCACACGCGACTTATCGTAGATGGCGCGCAAGCCATCGGGCATATTCCGGTTTCTTTTCAAGAGATTTCTCCCTATGCCTACTTTTTCCCTGGCCATAAATGGTGCGTAGGTCCTATGGGAACCGGTGCCTTGATCATCGGGGAAGATGGTCACCAAGACACCCAACCCTATTGGGCCGGATACGAATTGGGCACCCAGAATATTGGCTTGATCGCCGGATTTGCCAAGGCTTGCCATCTCAAGGCTCAAAAAAATCCACACAACCAAATCCTTGAACAGGTGCGAGAAGAATGGAAAGTCTGCCTCGGACACTATCCTGGTATTCGGATTATCGAATGGGACGGGCCCCATGCTCCCGGCATCTTATCGTTTGCCTGCCTTGACGAACACACGGAACAGGCCATGCACACCCTTTCCTCCACTCATTCCATTGCATGGAAAACCCTCACCCATCCCTCCTATCCCTCAAGCCTTTCGATCCGTGTCTCCTGGACTACCGACACACCAAGTATCGACATCCGCTCAACCCTTGCGTTGTTTACCTCACTCTCAAACGAGTGAGGCCCCCTGCACATCACACAGGGGGCCTCATGGTGACATCACCAAGAAACGGAGTGGCCTATCGTTGGCTTATCACGTCTCTCATTGTTTCCCTATGGTTGAACCAGAACCGTGGCCGAGACCGCCGTCCAATCAGAGACCGGCAAACCCACCGGCATGGCCTGAGCTTGCATTTGAGAATCAACCGTTTGATCCGTATTCATGCCGCCCGGCATAGATGGATCAGGCTGAAACGATTGAGCAGGACTGTCTTGAATATAGCCGATGCCTTCCGGCACAGAACTCTGGACCGACATTTGATCGACCATGGCCACTTGCGGTTGTTCCACTGCATTCATAGCCGGCTGAGAAACCGGAGCCGCAGAATCATCCGGAACGGTGATCAACCCTCGTGTCACACTTCCGACTAACTCTTGCCTCAGACTTGCCAAATGGGCTAATGAGTTGGTCTTTTGAGGACTCCCAAGGCCCTGGGCATTGCCGCCTGCCACCGCCTGACGAATCCGTTGGGCTAATTCAGGAGTCGTGCTCGCAAACACCCGGATCGTATCGACACCCGGAGGATTCGCATAATCCCAGTGGAATCCCGCTTGATTTCCGGATTGCAATGAATCAGGCAACAACACCGTGCGGCCCGCGTTGATGAATCCGTCCGGATAATATCGGGGATTTTGATACGAGTTCGGGAACAGCACATTCACGTTCCCTTCCGCATCCACATCCACGATCGTGATGTACGCATCCGTATCGGAGGCCACTTCCAATTGCAGACTGTTGGACAAAGAGCGAGGTTGATTCGACTGCCGGATGTGATAGACCGGGGCTTCCATTTTGTCGCTTACCACGGCGATTCCCCGTTCCCCGACCTGAACCACCCGTACACTCACATTCATCTGGCTCGCGGGATTTTCCAGGTTTAACAACTGCGAAGCATTCCGTGACTGCACCAATACCTGAGACAATGAAGCAATCGCTTGAGTGTTGGGCTTCACGGGCAATGCCATCAACTCTTTGGTGCCATCCGCGCTTAAGACATGCAGCCCATCCCCCCGGCTTTCCACGACGAAGCGGGCAAATTCCTGATCCCCCACAAATTTCACATCACCCATTTGCTTCCCCAACAACTCTTTCAATTGCTTGGCTTGCGCGGGTGGAACATTTCGAAGTGCAACCGGAATGGCTTTGGATTCCGGGGCCGGAGCAACCAACACAGCACGGCCCTTGGAAGACACCTTGGCGCGTTTGGGTGAAATCATCGCCACCGCATCCTGATTCTTCACCGCCTTGACCACCGCAAACGCCTGGGCTTTGGCCGGCTCAAATGCCGTTTCTCCTTCCGGGTAAATCCCCCACACCGAACCGGGATCAGCTCCGAGCGACAGGGCGTTAACTAACATCACCTGATCCCCTGTTTGCGGTTGCACCGCCACCCAGGAACGACGGGCGGAATCGGTCTGAGCTTTAGCGATGGCGCTCTCTTCGCCGAAAGCAGCAAAAAATGGCAGTGCAATCCGCTCTGTGGAGGCTTCTAACTGAGGTTCGGGCATGCTGGTCCGCCCGAATTGATTTTGAATCCGCTTCAGCTCCTGTTTGGCTCCGGAAAAAATCTCACTGGTTGACGCACCCATGGGAGCGGATTGCAAACTCTTAAAAAGAGAATGCGTAAAAAATCCATGGTATCGGCCGTCCACTGGCCCATCCAAGGCCTCTTCATGGGAAGCCGCTCCACTGAATAGCACATACGGATGAAGATTCACCGGCACAATGGCCCTGGTAGTCACTCCACCTTTTTTATAGAGGGTGACCCGGTTGTCCTTCGGAACAGATCGCACACGCACTTCTAAGCCCCTTGTGGCCGTCCCGGAATGGCAGGAATCGAGTACGACCACCGCCTTGGGCGTTTTCAGGCGGGAAAGAATCTCTTCCAACTCATCATCGGTAATATCGGGGACACCTTCGGTCCGACCATCGGCCGGAACAATCGTCTCATCCAGTTGATCATCTGGTTCATCCCCATTCAGATCCTGGACTTGCGATCCATGCCCTGAATAATGAATGTAGACCACATCATTGGGACCCGCTTCTTTAACGATCCGATTGAAAGCCGCCAGCATCCCCTCCCGGGTTGCCGCTTCATCCATAACCGTGTGGATATCCTGTTCGGAAAACCCGTAACGGGACACCAGGACCTGATGCACCAAATCAATATCATTTTTTGAGCCCGGGAGCCGTGGCAATACCTGATACTTCCCAATCCCGATCAAGAGGGCTCTCCGAACGGAAGGCGCGCCTGCCCCGAAAGCCGCTGGCAGGGTCGCCATCAACGTGTGTCCGAGGAACATGCCGACAATCAGGAGTAGAACCAGGGTGGGAAAGCTCGGGCGCATTTTCATGATGAACCTCTTATCAATTCTGCCGGTAATGGTTAAATAGTCTATCGGTTGTTGTTTCATCTCTCAACCTTTTGTTGTGTAGTATGTCTGCGCCTTCCCTAAAAAGGTTCAAGCGAGATGTAAGTGCACACTCACTGGCCATTCACCCATGCTGAATGCCTCTCGTCTAAATAGAGGGGCGCATGATCAGCGTCCGAGCTGAAAAACTTTGGAGGTCATCCATTAGGCTTTCCCCTATTGTCTTCTCAACCCTTCTCCCCTATGCTAGAGAGCCAACTGACACAGCCATAGTCGCTTACTGCCTCCCCCAGGGGAGCGTACCAGCTGGATTTCCCTCTGAAATTGAACCGCTAGCCCCATGAGCTCGACCAACTGGCAAGACCTCACGGATTCGGACTTGCTTAAAGCCTGTGTCCCGAACAATGAGGAAGCCTTTGCCGCCCTTTATCAGCGCTATGAGAAACGAGTCTTTCAGTACCTCATGACGATCATGAATGAGGCGACATTAGCTGAGGAAACTTTAGTGGAAGTGATGCTGGCCATATGGAAAAGCCTCCAGACCTTTCAAGGACAATCCAAAGTCTCCACCTGGATTTTTGGGATTGCTCATCATAAAGCCGTGGACGCCCTGCGCAAGATCACCAGTCAGCAACGGGGTGGGACCCCACTGGACGACATCGTGGAAACAGCCGAATCAGGACATAACCCCTTGGAAGACGCCCAACAAAACCGGATGGCCGCGCTGACCAATCAAGCCATCACCACGTTATCACCTGATCACCGGGAAATTCTCCACATGGCCTTTTACGAAGAATTGTCGTATCCCGAAATTGCGGAGCTCTTACACATTCCGGTCAATACTGTGAAAACCCGTGTGTACTATGCTAAGCAGCAGCTCAAAAAAAATCTCCAGCACCAGGGAGTGACGAAGGAGATTATGTAAACGAGATGGAACCTGAACAACCGATACATACCGAAGCCACCCTCCTCCCGGGCTATGTGAGCCACACGCTGACTCCCGACGAGCGCCAAGAGGTGGACCATCATTTGCAATCATGCGCTGCCTGCCAGCAGGAGCTTCAGGAGATAAAGATCATGCACACCGCAATCAAAACCGCCATCGAAAAACGTCCAGGGCCTTCACCAGCGGCTTTTGCCAAGGTCATGAGCCGTATTCACCAGGAAACCCAAACGGCGCCAAAGGACATTCGCATAGGAACCGAGACCTCCTGGTTGGAATCAATTGAAAGAAGCGTTCGTTCCCTATTCGAGGTCCGATGGGCTCCGGCCCTTGCCAGCCTATTGATTGTCGGACAGGCGGTCATCCTGCTTGCAGTCCTCGGAGGGCCGGATGGGCAGGTTGGCCCTGGTTCCGGTCCAATCATTGAACGAGGCGTTCCACAGGGAACTCCAGTAATTCCCCTCATCAAGATTCAGGTCACATTCGTCGAAACGGCCCAAGAAATCCATATCCGTCGCCTGGTGCAGGGCCTAGGCGGGCAAATAATAAGCGGCCCAACATCTGAAGGCTTGTATACGCTCGGATTTGAACCAAAAGAGACCGATTCCTCTGAATCCATCCTATCCGCTCTCAACGCCCATACAGACCTCATCAACACAGCAGCGTACCTGCACCCTTGAACCTTTCTGGTGTTCCTCTCGACTGACTTCCCGACAACAGGGTCGTCCAGAAAGGTGCAGCGTGAAATGGCGAATTTGCCCTTTCTTTCAGCAGAATCTAGAATAAAATCGAATTATTGAGACCGATTGGAACAACCCATGCCACCATCGAACCGACAGGTTTTCTTGGGTCCCCATGGCGTAACAAGGGGGGCGGTAACGGCTGTCTTGAGTCTATTACTAATGTTCCCAGGGTCCGGACATGCCGCCTTTCTTGATAAAGCTCTCGACTTTGGAAAAGATCTCCTGGCGAAAGCGGCGATCAATTACACCAATAAATATGAACAACAGTTAGGCCAATTACTCCAGTCCCTGCGTCAACCGGGAGTGGGTAATCAACCGTTTATTCAGGGAATCACACCAGGAAACCCCTATAACCCCAATGCAGTCGGTGGTCAGAATCCTTATGACCCGAACGCTCCCTATGGCACAACCGACCCTAACTATGGCAACCAATATGGAGGGAATCAGTACGGACAAAATCCGGGATATGATCAGGGAATGCAGCAGGGTGGGTATGGTGGGCAAACCCCTGGATCCAGCTATCCGAGCGATCCCAATTATGGCGGGTATCCCTCTGGCGATCCCAATGCCTATTCGCAGGGTCAAGGCTCCTATGACCCTTACAATTCCAACCAGGGCTATCCCTCGGGTGGGGGCTATGGGCAAAATCAGGGAGCCTATCCAACCGATCCCAATTACGGCGCATATCCACAGACAGGGCAACAAGGTGGGGGCTATGGCCAATATCCAAACCAGGGGTATCCCCAAGGCCAACCCTATGGCCAAAATCTAAACCAGGGATACCCCGCCGATGCCGGTTATGGCAATTATCCGTCTGGCAATCCCAATCAATACGGTCAGGCACAGGGAGGGTACCCGCCAAACAATCCCAATATTGGCAGCTCCGGTTATCCAGCGTCCCCTTATCCGCAACAAGGAGGACAAGACCCCTCCTATCAATATGGTGGAGGGGGATACCCTGGGCAGCCGGCTCCACCCTCGCCGCAAGGCGGGTATGACCCGTATCAACCCCAGGTCACCTCTCCACCTCCGCTGCAACAACCGGCATATGCTCAACCCGCAACCCCTCAGTATCCTTCCAACCCGAGCGTGCAAGCACCAACGCCACCCGCGATTCAGCTCGTCGAAGGGCTCCAACTTGACGTCGCCCTCGTCAAAAAAACCTTCGTCAATGGAGCCGAAACACTTTTGCCAATTCAAGATGGTGATATCCTGAAAGACGGACGTGGGAACGCGAAGGCCGGTGACAAATTCCGGATCATGTTCCGGGCGAATACGGATTGCTATGTCTATGTCATTGCCATTGACGGATCCGCCTGGGCACAGGGAATCTTTCCCTCGCTCACGTCGCCCTTCGCCAATCCCGTCAAGAAGGGACAACAATACGTCATCCCCGACAACAATAATTGGTTCAGTTTGGATCAATTCAAAGGAATTGAAACAGTCTTCTTTGTGGCCTCACCGGACAAACGCCAAGATATCGAGGATATCCTGGCGAGTATTGGCGGACGGGAACGCCATCCCGCAGCCACACCCCAACAAGTCACGGAAGCGCCGATCATTCCGGCAGGTTTCCATCGTCGCCAACAAAGCACTACGCCATTTACCCTTGGCCAGGACAGCTCATCAGACCAGGGCTTGATGCCTACCACCTATTTCACTCAAAAAGCCGGTGAGGCTTTACGAGTCACTCGATGGTTCCGTCACGAATAGAGGTATCATTATTTATGAAGACACAGACCCGATCCATCATCGCCACCGTCCTGGTCTCAGCCATGCTGGTCTCCTGCGCCACCCCCAATGGACAAGGCGGACTTTCTCAAAACATTCCCTGCCAACCCGGCGGCGCGCAATTTACCGAAAGTCCGATGGCGTCGTTTGCAAAACAGGCCATTCTCAATCCGTTGGCCAATATCGGCGGCACGTTGTTGGCAACCGCTGCCGCGAATTACAGCCAACAGTACACAGGCAAGTTGAACACGCTCCTCACAAAACTCGTCACACCGAAAAAGAAAAAAAAGAAGAAGACATCCGACCAGGAATTCGTCGACCCTGGATTCCAGCAAGGACAACCTATTGATCCCAACACGGGCCTTCCGGTACAGGTCGATCCCTATACGGGTCTTCCCATTCAAACCGACCCGAACACCGGCCTGCCTATTCAGTTTGATCCCAATACCGGGCTCCCCATTGGAGACCAACAAGGGTTTCACCCTGGGCAATTTCCCGGAGATTCCAGCACGGGGTTTGGCGAATCCCAACCATTCGATGGTGGGGTCCCGCAAGACGGATTTGATCCGAATTATCCAAATGATGTCCAATCGCGTGGAGTACCGGGTCAGCTTCCTCACGCCACCTTTCCCTCAACCCCTTGCGACCAACAGATAAACCCGCAGGCCTACCAGACCAGCTATCCACAAAACCAACCCTACGGCTACGATCCTCATAATGTGGCGCAACCAGGACAGCCCTATACCAATGATCAAAATGCTCAGGGCCAGGGCTACGACCCCTATGGCCAACAAGCATATCCCTCAGATCCAAATGCTCAAGGCTATCCATCTGATCCCTACGCTCAACAAGGATATCCTCAAGATCCAAATGCTTCGGGCTATCCAGAGCAGGATCCTTATGCCCAACACACGTATCCGCAAGACCCCAATACGCAGATAGGAACGGAGACAGGAATCCAAACCCAAGAGACCGGAACTCCGATCGGGTTGGATGTCGTCATGGTAAAGAAAACCATACGGAACGGAGCCCCGGTGGTCCTGCCGATTCAAGACGGCGACCTCTTGCGAGACGGGCGCGGGAATGCGGCGGCGGGTGACAAATTCCGGATCATGTTCCGGCCCAACAGCGATGGCCATGTGTACGTCATCGCCATTGACGGTTCAGGCTGGGCGCAAGGCATCTTTCCACCGCCCACTTCCCCCTTGGCCAATCCGGTGAAAGCGGGTGAGCAATATGTTCTTCCCGAAGGCAACAACTGGTTTAGCCTGGATCAATTCAAGGGGATTGAAACCATCTTCTTCGTCGTGTCGCAAGACAAACGGCAGGATATCGAGGAAATCCTTCAAAGCATCACCGGACATGAGCGTCCGGCATCTGAAAGTCCCCAACAGGTGACAAAGGTGGCCATGGTGCCCTATGGGGTCGGAGGAACCCGGCCGAGCGCCAAACCGTTCGGCCTCTCCGAAGGGTCCGGACAGGATCACACCATTATTCCCACAAGTTATCTGGCGCAAAAGGCCGGGCAGGATCTTCGGCTCACCCGCTGGTTCCGCCACGAGTAATTCGGACGACAGGAAATGACTGCCGATCAATTAGTAGTAAAGACCTCCCATGTCTAAATCCCCCACACCACGTCCCTGGCTGCTCCTGGTCATCAGCCTTCTCTTCAGCGGTTGTATGGCGCTCCCGTTTTTAATTCCCCCACTCGTAGAGTTCGGGGCCAACCTCTTGAGAACAGCGTTCAACAACTACGGGGACACCCATGAACAAAACATGGAAAACCTGATGGTGTCGCTTCAACAGCGGACCAATCCGATGATGCCGCAAGGCATCATTGCCAATCCGTACGGACAAACTGGCGGGTATCAACAAACCGGGTATCCCAATCAGGATTACCAGACGGCACAAGGATATCCCACCTCGCAGGACTCCTCTCAACAAGCCTATGATCCCTATCAAAATCAGCAGCCGCCATACAGCGGGAATATTCCCTACCCGAATAACCAGTACCCGAACCAAGGGCAACAAGAAAATCTCAATTCGAACAATCCCGTCTATCCCAATCAACAAGCCTCGGTCCCCGGATATTCCTCTTATCCTCACAATCAATATCCGCAGCAAGGCCAACAGCCCAATGCCTATCCAAATCAGAACCCGTACTCGAATCAGGCGCCCTATCCGAATCAGCCTCAATATCCCGACCAAGGCCAACCGTATCCGAATACCTCCTACCCGGAGAACCAGCAAGGGCAATTCTCTCCGACGCCTTATGGCCATGCAGGAATGACATCCGCACCCGCCTATCCAAATAAACCCGAAGGTTCACTCGGTCACCCGACGGCTCAGCCCGAAACGGCAAACCCCGCCGCCGCCCCGATCAGCCTAGATGTGTTGCTGGTCAAAAAAAATCTGGTGAATGGCGTGCAATCCTACCTGCCCATCAAGGACGGGGACATTCTTCTGGATGGGAGAGGCAATCCGCAGTCCGGTGATAAATTTCGTGTCATGTTCCGCGCGAATACCGATTGCTACATCTATGTGATCACAGTGGACGGCTCGGCCTGGGCGCAGGGTCTATTCCCCTCGGCTTCCAGCCCGTTCGCCAACCCGGTCAAAGCCGGGGAACAACACATTCTGCCGGAAGGAACCAATTGGTTCAGCCTGGATCAATTCAAGGGCATTGAAACCGTCTTTGTGGTGGCCTCCCGCGCACCGCGCCAGGATATTGAACAGATTCTGACGACCATTACCGGCCGCGAACGAAACCCGGCGGAAAAACCGCAAGCCGTCAGCGAACCCGCCATTATTCCCAACGGGTATTCCGGGGCACATCCAGGTTCATTTCCCTTTGCCTTCCAAACTTCACAAAACCAGCAACAGGAATTACTTCCCACCACCTACTTCGTCAAAACCGCCGGGGAAGACCTGCGCATCACCCGCTGGTTCCAACACCAGTAAATACCTAAACTCCAAACGGAACGACGGAGGTTCCCCTGCGAAAAAGAGATTAAAAGAATTCTAGAATTTTCTAGATAAAAAAGGGAGAGACCGATGAAAGAGCAAATTCAGCCGAAGCTCATTGTTCTTGTGATCTCGATAACGGGAATGCTCTTTTCTCTTGCCGTGGGGCCCAGTCAACATGTTCTAGCCGCTTTGTCGACAAAAGATCCCAAAACAGGAACGACGACTGTTCCGTGCGGAGCCGATGGCAAGTGCAATGTGGCCGCATGCCCCAACGATCCCGATTGCCCAAAGACTCCCGATGACCTTCTGTCTAGTTCCAGGCCCGCAGAAGACGTTCGATCTTCATGTGGAGGCACGATTCATGTCGAAGCAGAAAACAGCACACTCGGACAAGCTGCAAAAACAGTTACCGGAAAGTACCCAAACTTCAATGCCGCACAAAAGGCCAAAGATCCCCATTACTTTGATGCGCACCCGTCGGGAATGTTGGCGACCAATCACGGGGAATTACAAGGCTTCGGAATCACAATGATTCAGGGCAAATGGCCGAACCCGGTAGACAATGCCTCAGGTTCGCTGACCGATCCAACCTTACTGTTCTTTCATAAGGACGGAAAGAAGCAGGACGATTGGAAGATTATTGGGATGGGGTATACCTTTGCCTTTGATCGCGACGGGGAAGCACCACCTACTACAATCCCAGAAATCCCAGCCGATGCGTGGCTGATTCATGAGGCGGGCTACCATCACTCACCCGGTGATGGTGGGTTTTCCTGCGCAACTGACGATGATCTAAAAAAATCAGCAGTGCAAGACGGCAAGAACATCGACCGGAGCGGATGCATCGGCATTGCCAAAGAACACTTGAAAACAAAAAGTTTCGATATCAAGCACGGAAGATTCTGGACCGTCCATGTGTGGTTCGAACCAGGAACTGCCCGCCCGACCATTCAACCCACCGACCCCTGGTGTCGCCAAAGCGATAACGCGATCAAGGTCCCCAACAGCGCTTTCTTCACTCAAGGGCAAGGGCAATGTCCATGATCTCAAACTAGCCACCATGAGGGCAGACACCAGCTTCACCTTCAACCACTCTCCCTAGGCACACAAGGATACGCACCGCTCCTTGGCTGCTGATCCCGCAGACTCGTCCTGAGTGGCATGGAAGACTCTGGAGAGCTCACTGCACCTAGGCCTTTTCCCACAAATGTGAAGAGCACGATGGGATGGTGAACGGATTCTTCTTCCAATCGAGGATGCCAATCGATAACATTAAAAAGTTTGTTTATGGATGGGTAACAAACCTTTGAGAAACAGCAGAGAACCAGATAGATATCAGATCCCAATATGCTATAATATTGAGCAACTTTCCTTACAGGAATATACGCTTCCATCAGCCAACCAAGGCAGGAATTCAATCGACGTGTTACCTACACCGACCAGGACCAGATCTTTAACTGCTAGCGTCTCAAAGGGGTTTTCTGTCGACCAACCCCGGGAAAGAAGGAGAACAGGTTCTCTGTCCAGTGAGTGTCTTCCAGGAAATTCCCCTCATCCCCTCAGTTTTTCATACTCCCATGTAGTACAATATGCCGCCGATCACAGTTTAAGTAGGTGGACCATCCCCTCACTCAGAATTTCCTTCCCCACCGAGCAGGCCTTAAAAGGACGTGACTCAATGGGATATTTTATATTGGCTGTTGCATTTTTATCATCTTTATAAACAGGAGCGTCAGTGATGAGAATATTGGTTGCTGGTATTGTCGCGATAGTCATGATGTTCCCCCTGCATGTTGCAGCAGGTTTCACGTTCGATCAGGTGGTGCAGAAAGCGAAAATCTTAGCGGACAAACCATATGAAGCTCCTCAACCTGTCCCAAAATTTATGCGTGAAATTTCCTATGAAGCGTATCAGGGAATCCGGTTCAATCCTGACCGCAGTCTGTGGAAAGAGAGTCAATCAAATTTTCAAGTCATGTTCATTGCCCCGGGGTTGTATTACACCCACCCGGTGACTGTGAATGTCATCGAAGCCGAAGGCCCACGGCCACTGCTCTTTAAAAAAACCGACTTTGTCTTTTCCGACCCCGAAGTAGAAAAACGAGTGCCGGCCGATGTGGGGTTTGCCGGGTTCAAATTGACCTTCCCCTTAAAAAGCAAAAATGAGCAAAATCAGTTTATGGTATTCGCGGGGGCAAGTTATTTTCGCGGCGTCGGAAAGGAAAACACGTTTGGGATATCAGGACGAGGCCTGGCCGTTGATACGGGACTGCCCAGCGGGGAGGTATTTCCGGCATTCACGGAGTTCTGGCTGGTGCGCCCGTCTCCAGATGCCAAAGAAATGGTGGTCTATGGGTTACTGGACAGCGACAGTCTCACCGGGGCCTATCAGTTCACCATTGTTCCCGGCAGCCAAACGAAGATCAAAGTGCGTACCGAACTCTTCCCCAGAAAGCCTATTCAGTTATTGGGCATGGCCCCCCTGACCAGCATGTTCTTTTACGGAGAGAATACACCACGCCCCAGGGGAGAATGGCGACGGGAAGTGCATGATTCGGACGGATTACAGATTCATGATGGCCTCACCAGTGAGTGGCTGTGGCGCCCCTTGCTGAATCCCGCCAACCTAGAAATGGATTTTTTTAGCACGGACAATGTAAAAGGATTCGGTTTGCTGCAACGTGAGGGAAAATTTTCAGGTTACGAAGATCTTGGCGCTCATTATGAACAACGTCCAAGCGCCTGGGTAGAACCACAGGGTGACTGGGGGCAAGGGAAAGTGGTGCTCGTCCAACTGCCCACCGCCGATGAAACCAATGACAACATCGTCGCGTTTTGGACACCCCAAGCGCCCGTGACGCGCGATACGCCTGTAGCGCTGGCCTATGATGTGGGCTTTGGGAAAGCCAATATCTCTCAAAATCCGATGGGAGCCGTGGTCAACACCTTTATCGGAGATGGCAATCTTATCGGGGGAGGAAAGGTTCCCCAGGCGTATCGTATCATTATCGATTTTGCTGGCGGCCCACTGAGCAAACTGCCTGCCAATGCTCCCATCAACGGGCAGGTCACCGCATTGGACAATAGCGAGATTTTTGAGCACTTTGTGGAATACCATGAGGAGATACAAGGATGGCGATTGTCTATCCTGGCAAAACCTGCGGACAAAAAGCCCCTTCATGTGCGAGCATTTCTCAAGACCGATTCGACGACCTTAACCGAAACCTGGACCTACCGTCTTCCAACGAATAATCACATTCTGGCACAAGAAAAAGAATAATGGCCCGATCGCTTGCCGAACACAGCCTCTCACGGGTCTGCGATTATCTCTCGGCTATGGGAGTGGAATTAACCCGCGACGTCATGCTGCAGGCTCTGACCTTGGTTGAGGCCGGACTGGCTTCAGAGCAGAAAGATCCACTGCAATTTGTGATGACGAGAGTGCATGACCACTTTGCGATTCAAAATCCTGATCTTCCAACCACCGCTCCACCCATCACACGCGGCAGCATGAGTTTTAAACCATGAAAATTGGTGAAGGCACATTCGACGAGGCCCAACGTCCACTCGCGACCCCCAGACAACTGAGCTGGAGAATGGCCGCAGGTCTCCGACGCGCCCTACTGACGCTTTTAGTTCTCGCCCAATCATGTGTGGCCTCTTTCTATATGACCGCCATCCTTCCCTATCACGGTGGGAATATGCTGGAGATCGCGATTATCACCCTGTTTTTTGTGCTATTCGTCTGGATTTCAGTTGGATTTTGGATTGGCATGTTCGGCTTTGTCCTCCGGTGTTTCGGCGGTGATCGATTGTCCCCACTGGGACGCCATACCGCTGCGGAGTTACAGACCCAACCCCTATCACGGACAGCCGTGGTCATGCCGATCTACCACGAACCCATTCAGCGGACATTCGGCGGGATTCGCGCGATGTATCGATCATTGCAAAAGACCGGACATATAGACCATTTTGATTTTTTTATTCTTTCCGACAGCCGCAACCCGGATGTCTGGTTGGCTGAACAAGCCGCCTGGCACCGGTTATGTCAGGAATTGGGAGCGGGCGGACATCTCTTTTATCGGCGCCGGTCTCTGAACCAACATTATAAAAGCGGCAATATTGCCGACTTTCTTCGCCGTTGGGGTAGCGGCTATGAGTATATGATCGTTCTCGATGCGGATAGTCTCATGGGTGGATCCACCCTGGTCACGATGGTGCAACTCATGCAGGCTGAACCTCGAACAGGCATTCTGCAAACCAGCCCCACCTTGATCAATGCCCGTTCGATGTTTGCACGGGTCCAGCAATTCGCCAATCACGTCTACGGCCCATTGTTTACGACAGGACTCGCCTCTCTGCAACTTGGTGAAGCGGTCTACTGGGGCCATAACGCCATTATTCGCACACGGGCGTTTATGGAGCATGGCGGACTGAAGCGCCTTCCCGGACCGGGGCTTTTTCACGGCTCGATCCTCAGCCACGATTTTGTGGAAGCGGCATTTATGGGGCGTGGCGGGTATGAAGTCTGGCTGGAACCGGATCTGTTTCACAGCTATGAAGAATCCCCTCCCACGCTGGTGGATGACCTGCAACGCGATAAACGCTGGGCCAAGGGCAATTTACAGCATCTCTGGCTCATGCTGTTTGAACCTGGGTTGCGGCCTGCTCATCGAATGGCCTTTTTGAACGGAATTATGTCCTACCTGGCCTCCCCGTTATGGTTAGTTTTTTTGGTGTTGACAACGATTGAAGCCGCACGGCTGGTGCTGTATCCGATTAATTATTTTCCGGAACCTCATAGCCTGTTTCCGCTTTGGCCACAATGGAATCCGGAATGGGCAATCATTCTGGCCAGCAGCACATTGTTTCTGCTCTTTCTGCCAAAATTTCTTGCGGTGATCGATGTCATCCGATGTCGACGGGGAAAGCAGCACGGTGGAATTATTCGTCTCCTGTTCAGTGTCGTGTTGGAAATAGTGGTGTCCACCCTCCTGGCGCCCATCCGCATGTTGGCCCATACCCGTTTTGTGTTGGAAGCACTGTTCAACACAACGTTGCGTTGGGCCGGACAGAATCGGACAGACGAAACTCGCTGGTCAGCTGCCATTTTGAATCAAGCACCGGGGACGCTGATTGCCGGAGCCTGGGCCGCATTCGCCTTCTGGCTTGATCAAATGTTTTTTTTCTGGTCCCTCCCGGTCGCAGGACCACTCGTGTTTGCCGCACCCACCTCCGTCTTTCTCAGTCGGGTGGGACCAGGTGAACGACTGAAGCGCTGGGGATTCTTACAAGTTCCTGAGGAACGTCATGGCTCACCATTGCTGGATGATGTCTATGCCAGGACCTATCCTCAATTGGAGACGTACACTGAACGATCTTCTCCCGCCATACAGGCTATCCTGGACCCGGTGCTGAATCAGGTGCATCAAGCCATGGCTCATGCCCATCGAGGTGGCAAAAAACAGGAAATGATCCTCGCGCTCCGCAAACGATGCTTTCAACATGGCCCGCACACCCTCACGCAAAAAGAACTCTGTCATCTGGTACGCGACCGCGCCAGCTTGCAATGGCTCCATGAACAGGCCTGGCAGGCTGCGCCTGACTCCTACTGGGGCAAAGCCCTTCACCATCATTTTCAACACTGAACGGATTTGCCCATCACCTCACCATTCCTGGCCTGTCCATACACCACATGACATCTGCCTACGTCAGCGCTGCGCATAGCCGGCTATAACCAATTTTCGGATATTCGCCATTTTCTTTTCGTCTCCACATTCCATCGTCCAAATTCTCCCCCAGCGCACCAGACTGGATTACCCCACGCCTATTCGATAAGATCCCCCCTTCCCTTACAACCGGGCGCCAGTAATGGTCACTGTGATGAGCTCTCATCAGAGATGAACCATTTTCATTTTTCATTCGACTGACAAAGACAACAACATCATTGATTACTCATTATAGAACGGAGGTGCGATCATGCGATTCTCCCGAATGCAACAATCTATAGCCCTGGTGATATATCTCACGGCGGCGACAATGATGGACTTAAATACCAGCGCGCGAGCGAATGACTCCCTGAATAACCGAACTATCGAATTGGAAAAGCCCGCGTACTTTGCCACCTTGAGTGGAGACAATGTACAACTCCAGCCTGGCAGCTATGAGATAGCCCCCTTGGCTGACAGCCTGCAAGTCAGTCCCCAAGATGGAAAATCACCCATCCAATTGGCCATTACCTTGGACACGCATAATCAGGACCTGACTGAACCCGTGGCCGTCTCAGTTCCCGGGATGCCGGAGGGAGATTTCTCGGACCAGCACGTACTGGCACTGTTCTTACCAAGCGGGCTTGTCTATGAAGCTGAAGGCACGTATAGCGGCATCCGCTCCCGCACAGTTGATCCGCAATCCCTGATCACTGATCCGATGAAAATCTATCTGGAAAAGTCGGTGCATTTTCTTAGCCCTGATGGGAATGGCCTTGAGGTGCAGCCAGGGACCTATACCGTGGAGAGTGCGGGGGAAGGGATTCGGTTGATGACTCCTGAAAAAGGGGAGGGCCTCCTTTTGGAAGCCCAACAAGACAAAAATGATGGGGCTCTGGACACCTCAGTAGCGCTGTCTTTACCAGGTGATGCCGAAGAAGAAGCTGATCTACATTTTATCGTCCTAATGGCTCCCACTGGAGAAAGCTTGCAGGCTTTAGGAACCTATAGCGGAATTCATCAACGGGGACTCTTTCAAAATATTGCCAAAGGGGCGAGGAAAACGGTGAACCGCGCCAAAAGTACGGTCAATCGGGTAGGACAAGGCGCCAAACGCACAACCCAGCAAATCGGGAAGGGCATCCAACAGACCGGACAGAGCGCAGGACAGTTCGCTCAAAAAGCGGCGTTGGAAGCCAAGAGAAAAGCGGAATGGGTGGCCAAACAGGCGGCGCAAGGTGCCCTGATTGCCGCCAAAGCGGTGTGCAAGGCCGGCCTCACCGCTTCACGTGTGGCGGCAGAAGTGCAAGCCAGAATTTTAGGACCGATCATGACCGTCCTCGAAAAAGCGCTGAAACTTGATCAAGCACAGAACGCGCTCAGACAGGCCATCAACACCATCAAACAACAACAGGGACCGGCCATTCAACAAGCGATTAACGCCGGATTGACTCTTGCAGATCCCAAAAATGCCCGTGCGGTCAATCAAATGATGGATCCAAACCTCATATGCGAAAAACCTGCGGCCACAGTCCAAAACACATTTGAAAAGATGGTCGGAGCTCCGTTACGGGCAGCTTTGAACGAATCACAAAACGCGAATAGTTCCGGTGTCCGTTCTCGAGGTTCCGTGGCCTCAGCAAACATCGGCATCGGAGGAAATTTGGCGAAAATCGGAGGAGGCGAATTGGGCGCGAGCTATGCGTTCGATTTCGTAAACCAACCTCATTGGTACTTGGATCTGGCCGCAATGGTGAAAACGAATGTGGGTGGCGGCGGCGGAGTCTCAGTCGGCATCTTTCCACGAGTCAATCCGGTTGACGTCGGCGGATGGTTCCTAGGAGCCGGGGTCGGATTTCCCTTCCCTCACCCCAAGCTGGCCAAAGTCATGGACGCCGGCCTGGACGTCTTCTTTGACTTTCCACTTCGGATCGAAGCCCCCTTCAAACCGAAATGGGACTTGACCTCCCCCAAATTCTTTTTAGACCACTTTCAAGGATTTGCCGTCAGTGTAGGGGCGGGCAAAAGCATTTCACCCGTGGACATTGCGTTAAAAGCAGGCGTAGGTATCCGCCTTTCCAAGCAACAGTAAGTGTAGGGTCCCTGATGATTGTATAGCTCCAAGGAGCCCCCTCTGAAATCAGATGAAAAGTGAGCGGAAGGAGGATCCCCTCCTTCCGCCCCGCTAAACTGTGAGACCTATCTTTCCTGCGAGTCGCAACCCTTTAACGTAAACCCATGCCACAGTTCCTCCAACCAGGATTCATGAAATTCCCCTCATGTCTATTCACATCTGAAAGAGCCTCAAGCCCGAATTCTCCCCGAAAAGAAATGCGGATATTGCGGTTATTCTTGATTCGGAGTACCGTTCTCCAGCAATCAGAAATGAAAGGGTTCACGTCCCATGGAACATGGCCGGTTTCCAACCTGGATCCTCCATCTCCTCCACCGTCCCTTTTATCCCTTTGGGCGGTACCGCCACGGATGCGATCCTCCTGAACTGTTAACCCGATTCTCTTTCCTCTCCCGGGCATTCGAGAGCAAGCCCTTCCCTCTTGCTTGCCCTTCCAACTTCTTTACTCTCTCCTTTATTTCCCAACGACTTCGCGTCATTGAACCTTTTATATATCTTTTTCGACATACCACTACACAGCCCATATCACCTTAACCTGTGAACAAGGAATTCGGGAAAGAGAAGAACAAATGAAGTCCCACTCGTATTTTTCATTACATCCTTCCAAAACAGAAAAACCTTATCAATCGACCGCAATCGGGCGTTCGAGAAGGACCTCGGTATCAGCGTCACACCTGGGTTCATCCTCAGCACAGAACTCGTGCCGGGGGCGTTGGATCTGAATGGCCTATAAGGAATTGATCAAACGCACGGGAAATGAGAAATGAGGAAGACAGACACAGCAACTCAATCCACAACCAACAGGAGGGATTTATGAAACGGTCTACCACTCGTCTTGCAGCATTCGGTTCGGCGGCTCTCGCATTAGCACTCGGACTCGGCGTCACAATCTCCGTGCAGGCTGGGGAGCCGTCCACATCCTCAGCCCAGACCGATCAAGAGGTACAAGATCGTGCGGTGCCGCGTATGGCGACTCCTGATGCACAATTCGAGCAAGTGCAACCGCCTCCAAAAACACGGCAGGGATTTGTTCGGCAAGGAAACAAAATTGTAGCGCAGCCGGGCTACGTGCTCGAACCAGGACCGAACAATCAAGTAACGGCACGAATTGCCGGGGGGAGTGGAGGCGGTCAGGGAGCGACCAGTTTGAGCTGTAGATGTGTAACTTCTGAGGGCACCATGACTGAAGATACATGCTCAACGGCTATAATAGGAAGTGAGGCACACTGCGGAAAAGGTGCAGGATCCACGTGCGAAGCCAGATGCGCTTGGGCAACAATTATCACGGGGGTTCAGCCGTGGAGGTAAGGCGATGCAGTAGGTTGTCACCGCCTCAGAAACAGCGTTTCCGAATGGGCAGGTAGCGCGGACATCAAGAATTTTCTCACTAGACGCTGACAACTCGCACGGTATAACGGACTTGCCCTATTCATTAAGCAGTGCAAGGACCTATGCACAGACACCTCCCTCATCTGTGCTTAGGGAGACGAGGCCTTCGGTCCTCCCCGATCAGAATGCCCCGGTCTCGTGGCATGGCATTGAGGGCGAGGCAACCACTCCCTCACCGCCGGTACCGGAGGAAAAAGGAAAGTGACAGAGAAGAAGGGTTCAATATGGGGAAAAAGATACGTGTTGGAAGAAAAGGACAATCCATGAGTTTACCGAACATCCTTTCCGCAGCCTGTCCCTTGTCCGCAGCCTGTCTCTTGTTCGTGTGGACTCTTCTCAATCTTGAAACTTATTACTCCACCGCCTGGTCAGCAACGGCTGCGGGAGAACCGGACACGTCGACGCTGGCAAACGATACGCTGACTTATCTGTTGATTCACTTGGACCAAGCTCTGCATTTTGGTGGCCCCGATGGCAAGCCAGTTGTTGCTCCCCCCGGCGCGTATCTGGTCGAGCCCCTCACTCAAGGTGAACCCCGACTGGTCTTTTGGCACGAACACGGAACGGTCAGGCTCCAAGCCACTCGAACCACACACGACCAACGTGTGAAGACTCCGGAAGCGCATCTGATCCGTGAGGATGACAACCAAGATATTCATCATGTGGTCGTATTTCTACCCGATGGTATGGCTCTTGAGGCTACCGGTTCGGTCAGCGGCATCCAGACCAGGGGAAATTTTCGTGTCACCAGACGCTACCAACTTGATCAGGCCACGGAGTCGTCCGGTTTGGCGACGGACAACAGGGCCGCCGGCTTCCGGCGGATCAATCGAATATTTCCGCACAATATCGGGAAGGATTGGGAAGCCAGGGGGAAATTGAGCAGTTAAAGCTACAGATGTATATGGAAAGGAGAGCAAAGGCCATGGAAACCCTCTCGAATATCCTCAAGAGTCTACAGGGACCATTTCAATTGGAGAACGATTTCGATCGGCCTGGCAATGACTATGCACAACACATGGAAGTCAGTCCCGAATCCTGCCGTACTCGCTGCGCGGGAGATGGAAATTGTCAGGCCTTCACTTTCGTGAAGCCAAACCCTGGGCCCGCTCAAGGACAATGTTTTTTGAAACGCTCGGAGCCGCAGCCGGTGGCCAACCGTTGCTGCGTGTCAGGAACCAGAAGCTCCAGAGAAGAAACGATCATTCGAAATATGAAGTAACTGAGTTTCCTAAAGGTTTCAGTTTGTTCGTAAGGCCATGGCGATAGAGGACGGGAAAAGAAAAACATCATGAGACACAGTCGGCCCATATCAATCACTCTCACGCTCTACCTTTTGCTCATGGCCGGTGCCGTGCTGGCATCTTCCGAATCGCCGGTTCCGACGAAACCTTCAGGGAAATTACCCGTTCTCCAAATAGATCAACCGGTACGGTTCCTCAACAGCGATGGTCTGCCTTCGAACATTCCATCCGGGACCTATTTGGTTGCTGCAAAAGGACCAGACACGCTTCAACTAATTTCTACTTCGACAGGGGAAACACAGAATCTGCATTCCACAATCCTGATCCACACGGAATCCTTGACAGTTCCTTACCCGTTTCTCATAGAAGAAGCCGGAAAGCAGGGGCACGTGCACCTGATACTCCTGCTTCCCGATGGCCAGGGATTAGACGCGGAAAGTCTGGGTCAGGAAGTCCTTTCGCGAGGTGCAGGCAATCCGACGAGGTCTTTGTTCATCCCAACTCGGCGATATACGGGAATTGTCATGCAGCAAGGTCGAGTGGCCACGGATGCCGATTTGAATGAACAGGAGGCCGTCTCCTCATCGGCAATGTCCAGACTTCATTCGAACGTGGCCCCTTCTTACGGGCGGGTGACACTGGAACAGGGCCGTATCCAACTTGATGCGAAGGCTCGACAATCGTTACTCCGGAGATGCCGAATCTGTGCAAAGAAACAGTAGGAGAACAACCAATACATCCACACACTTTAGGAGATTGCTATGTCATTTCGTGTAATGAGTATTCGAACGAAAACTTGTGGACTTGTCCTTAGCGGGGTTCTTGGACTTCTTCCCGTTTTGACCAACGCCGAATCTCCTCCAGCACAGTCCGACCCGGCCTTTCAACAGGCAGTAGAACAAGTCGTGGAACAGTACATTCGTGCTCATCCCGAGGTCATCGAACAAACACTGCAAGCCTTGCAGGCTAAACGCGAAGCCGAGGAACGGGAACGTGTCCGAAACCTGATCGCGACCAAACAGGCAGAGTTGCTGAACGATCCGAATTCACCCGTCAGCGGAAACCTCAAGGGGGATGTCACGGTGGTGGAGTTTTTCGACTACCGGTGCGGCTACTGCAAACGGGTCGCCGGCACGGTGACTCAACTGCAACACGACGATCCCAATGTGAGGGTCGTATACAAAGACTATCCCATTCTTGGAGAAGCCTCAGTGTTCGCCGCGCGTGCCGCCTTAGCCTCAAAAGCCCAAGGCAAACATGTGGTCTTTCATGAAGCGCTGCTGGCCACGGAAGAGGAATTGACCCAAGAAACAATCTTAGCAATGGCAACTGCAGTCGGATTGGATACCGAAAAACTTCGCAGAGACATGGAATCTCCTTCGATTCAGACCACCATCGAACGCAATCGAGCGCTCGCCAGGGAGTTGGGCATCAACGGCACTCCGGGATTCATTATCGGGACAGAACTGGTCCCTGGTGCCCTGGACTTGAAAGATCTGAAAAACCTCATCAAGCAGGTTCGCCAGAAGAATAGTTGAGAGTTGCACTTTGGGAAGAATCCCTCAAAGGAGATTGCCCAATCGGCTAAAGGTGATGACAGAGGGATACACCATGCATATCGCAAAGCCCCCGCTTCTTGGCCACGGATGAAGCATGAACCTTTTGGGCAGGACCAACGACCAACTGCAAGAGGGGAAGTAGTTGAAGTAAAGGAAGGAACATGAGACTTCAAGAAGAGCTTAGACCTTAGTGTGTGACAGGAGGGGAAAAGGTGCTTTTGGATTGCAGAGAGCTTTTCTCCAATAATCATTACCAATAACCATTCATGAAAGGAGTGGCCACATGAAATCACTAACCCGACGTTTGAAGGTGGTGTTGCCTGGAATTTTTATTTTGATGCTGAGTGGAAACTTGACCGGCATGCTGATGGTACACGCCGAAGAGCCGACCCAACCGAAGGAAAAACAGGTTATCGAAAAGGGAGATACCGGGGAGGTGGTGGAACGAGCGATCAGCGGGGGGGGAGGTGGTCTCGGATATACATGCGACACCCCCATCGATGGTCCCAAAAAGTGTACATGCACTAATTTCGTGGATTGCGACAAAATGAAAAAGAGCAGTGACTGCTGTAAGGGAGGGATACGCGAAGGATGCACCATACTCTTGAGCTGTGAACTTACAGGGAGTCCCTGTACATGCACTGTATCGTTGAAGAGGCCACCAACGAAATTTAATAGAACACCGATGGCTCCAAGAAGCGGGGCTATTATGAGAAGAGGCATCGAGGGTGAGCAACCTGCGCCTGAGAATTCATCAGAATCAGCTCCGGCACAGCCTGAATCCGTTGAGCATTCAGGTGAGCAGAAATCTCAGTAAGGTTTCGCACGGCAAAATAATGAACCAGTCAGAACACTCATGATGGGGGCTGGCGCAAATGTTCATGTCCAGGCTTCGTCGACTGTTCCCGGCTAAAAAACAGAGGAGCCTGTTGTATTAAACAACCGAAAGGTGGCTGCATTACGACTATGGAGTGCGATCTGGCTGGCAATAATTGTTCCTGCGAGTGGGCCAGTACAGTGCAACCCAAGACTGGTAGGAAAGCTCCGCGAGCGCCCATGCAAGCCCCCCCCTCACACGGTAATCAGCATAAACACTACTTCGCATAAGGAGGACTTCATGGAACGACCCGCACAATGGCCAAACAAAAATACTCTCTTCCTACTGATGATCATCAGCGTGGGAATATTGACGTGCCTCAGTCCCATGATTGTGTACTCCGAGGAAAATACTGGTACGAGTTCATCGGAGGATGCTGCGGGGGTGCAGGAGCGTGGCGTTCGAGACGGTGTCATCACACCAGCTCCCAAAGCCCCTCAGAGTAAAACTTTCAGGCCCACAGGCCCGCTGCCTTACAGTTGTCCACCTGGATCCACACTTTGTGGATGCCGGGGCTCCGTAGATTGCAAGGATCTGGAAGGGTCCGGGAAATGCTCAGGAACGTTGGAGTGCACCTTCACATCCGGATCGGCGGAGTGCACGTGCACCAAGAAAGCGGCGCTCATACGATAGGGCTTCCCAGAGCCTGTGGCTTCTGGCACGACGATGAACCCAGAGGGGCGAGGGAACGACCCACCCGGCAAAGAGCGGCATAGGAGCGAGCGGTCACTCGACCAATGACAGATACGCAAAGGAACTCGGCATGCAGAAAAACGACTGAAAAGTGAATAGACAAGCCGTGAGGCTATCAAGAAGGGTGGACGAAATGGACATAAGAACACGAATCGCCATGATCAATTTGATACTCGTTGGATTCGCCATGCTGATGGGGGCACCCGCATTGGCTGGGGATGCGAAAGCAGTACCCACCGTGTCGTTGACTCAGGCGGTCCATTTCACCGACGTGAAAGGCCAAGCTATTGTCATCGGGCCGGGGGAATATCAGGTTGAATTAGCAGGAAAGTCGGGACTCAAGCTCACCCCGGTGGATGGCAAAACTCCCATCGTCATAGAAGGTCACGCTGGCCCTGTAAAGGTACCTGTAGCACTCTCCGTACCAGTGAACGAAAACGAGCATCATCTCGTGCTCCTGCTACCGGAAGGAAAAGCCATCGACGTGGTGGGATCACCGAGTGGCGTCACATCACGCGAGGGACTCCGCTTACTTATAACTGCTCAAATGGGCAAAGCCCAGTTGATGGATGAGGAGGCAGGGGACCTCGGGAACCCGCCCCCACCTCCTCCTCCTCCTCCTCCCCCGCCGCCGAAACGATCGAACACCAGAAAGCAGCAGGTCCCATTCGTTCCGAAGCAACCATCGGGAGCGCGGTAGCATGGTGAACCCTTGAACCTTTACACATTCACTCGCGACTCATAGGCAGACAGGCTTTTTCAAACAAAGGAGGACGACATGTCCATTTCAAAACAAATGACCCGGCCATACTCACACCTCTCGTTCGGTATTTCGGCAGTATTTCTGTTCCTGGGGCTTCTAACCCTGCTTGCCCCTTCCAATGTGTTGGCCGTGCCGAAGGGCCCTGGTGGCCAATCCTGCAAGTCATCGGGGACGACCACTGTGAACGGGAAGGAAGAGGGAACCGGCAAGGCTATGAAGTGCACGGCCGACTACTGTAAATACGACGAGTGCGAGACGAGCGGGCCCAATATTGGAAAATGTTTCGAAAAAACCTCCTATTCGAATGTGAGGGACTGCACAGCTGCCGCGCAAAGCCAACTACCCCAGAACCACATCACCCCAGGGCAAATGGCGCCGCTGATTCAAGGTCAGCCGAAACAACCCCGCCGGTACGCACCGGGGTTTCAAGGTGGAGCCATTATGCGGCGCGGCATCGAAGGCGAGCAGCCTGCGGAAACCGCGCCTGAGAATTCATCAGAAACAGCTCCGGCAAAGCCTGAATCGGTTGAGCAATCGAGTGCGCCAAAATCTCAGTAGGGTTTCGCAAGGAGAAATAATGAACCAGTCAGAAAACTCATGATGGGGGCTGGCACCAATCGGCTCCCATGTCCGAATCAGAAGCTTTTTAGATTTTCTTAAGTTTCCTGTGAGATGCAGAAAGGAATGAATCCATGAACAGCCCACAGAGCAAACGTTTCAGATGCATGTTATACGCAATGAGCCTCGCACTATTGATGTTGACGGGAGGGACCGCCTTCTCTCAAACACAGGCAGGAGACACCCCGGACCCTCCTCAAACCATCCAGGAAGAACCAACTGTCTCCGCCGATCAGGGAGGAGTCGTAGAACGCGGGATGAGCCGGGATCATCGAGGACAGCCTAAATTTTCTGCTCCTCCCAAAACGACTGCTCCTAGCCAAGTCACTCCCGCACCCATCGTGCGTGATCATCGCCAACAGCCAGGAGGGACAACGTCTTCAGCACCCGTGGCCGCAGCTCAAGGCGCACCCCCTCCGATCGGTCCGCCCGATCCAGTAGCGCCGGTGCAAGAACTTCCCATCCATCTCACAATCACCAATCTCAGAGATAAGAACGGGAAAAATATTGGTGTGCGTGGTCAAGTCGACACCGCGATTGCGGCGGTCAATGCCAATATGGCGCAGCAAACAAGCATCCGCGCCAAAATCCTCGTCGAATCCTTTACCGTTTATGGGCCCAACATGAGTGCGACGACCTATACCGATCGTCCGAATCAACGCTATGTGGCTATCCCCTACATGGTCGGTTATAAAGTCTACGATGTGCAAAAGAATATCAAAGGCGAATGGTTTAATACTTCCGTCACGAGAAAGATCTCCCATTCCATTACCATTCAGATGTTCTGCGATAAGTGGGAAACGGGGAAAGGGGCCCTCAAGCTCGTGGCCAAAATTGATCGGCCATACATGGATCCTAATCAAGGAGGGACCCTTGAGCAAGTGGTGAATTTTTTTCTCAATGGCCACCTGACCGATTTTATCGATAGCCAAGTGCGCCAGCAGATTTCCGTAATTCCCATTACGAATGGCTCGACCAATCTCCCTTTCGCGTGTAATGCCCTGAGCAGAGATCAAGGGGCAGCCAATACACCAACCGACGATCTCGTCGTCTATTCGGATCACCGGGCACCTGGGTCAGTGGTCACAGGCACCACAGCCCTCAATCAAATCAGCGTCAACCTGGTAGGCCTACGGCGTCTCGTGGCGCACGACCTTTACGGAGCGGTGCTCTACCAGGCATCAGAAGCTCCGGCATTGGAATTCTATGCGAACTCCCAGCATTTCTACCTGCCGCTCTCTCCGATCCAAGAAGGGCAGCAGATTCCGCTGAATGCGCAGCCGTTGCGGATGAACCCTCCAGGAAACAATGAGCCACTGGTCCTGGTCGCCAATATCATTCAAAACGTCGCCGTGAACACCCAACCCACGGACAGCGCCTTCCTCGTCCTAGGCAAAACTATGAATTATGGAAACGGAACGCGGACAATCCGGATTCCAAAGTTCTATATCGTGCAGGCGAATCCAAAGACGGGCGCCAAACCATACAAGGTCCCGGTCGACGCCTACGAGCTCACCGTTCAGATCACCGCTCCCGGGAACCTGTCTGCCGACCCAGGTCTGGGGACCTCCCCGACCCCGGGAACCGTGAAGCCGGGCCTCTTCAACCAGGCAATCCAAGGCACCATCATGAAGCGCGGAGTCGAAGGCGAACAACCGGAGACGGAATCTGGGACACCGGAAGGTGGAGCACCACCACCAACCGCGCCATAGATAATTCACTAGAGACGCAAGGAGGAGGACGCACGCGATACAGCGGCGGCTCAGAGCACACGGTGAACAGGGCAATGGGCCGATCACGCCCTTTCAGCCTCAGGATGTCACTCGTGTGATTTCAGTTTTGGAATGGTTTTGTGTGCATGAGGAGGATCTGCGATGAATAGACTATCTGGTTGTTCGTTGGGAAGTATCTTTGCCCTAGCACTGGGCACATGGGTTCTTTGCATGGGACTCAACCCCGTGGCCGAGGCGGCACCCATTATCACCTTAGAGCAATCTGTCCATTTTCTGGAGTCAGACGGGAGCGATGTCATGGTAGAGGCCGGCACGTACGAAGTGGAGACGTTGGTCGGCTCCCGGCTCCGGCTAAACGTGGAAGGGGGAGACACGTTGTTTCTCGACGCGCACGCAACGACCCACAGCGAGGAGATCGAGGCACCGCTGGCGGTCACGGTTAGCGGTGAAGACCCCGATGTGGTGCATATCGTCCTGTTGCTGCAGAACGGCCAGGCGTTGGATGCGCCGGGTTCAATCTCCGGAACCCGCTCCAGAGGTTTTTCAAACCTTCTGGCCTCCACAGCGCAGATCCAGGTTGCGGTCGCACAGCAGGCTCCTGTCGTACGAGATCATCGAGGGCAGCCGAAAGTACTTCCTCCTCCTCGACCACCAGTGGCCCCCACACCAGGAACCATTGCGCCCATCGTTCGAGATCATCGTCCTCCGGCACCCAGCAATGCTTCTGACTTTGAATTGGCCTTTTCCCATGCACCGATCCACTATCAAGACACCGATAATACTAATGCCCAAGCCGATTACATCACGCGGTTTGACTATGACGGTAACATGGTAGCCACTGATAATTGGGAAAACCTCAAAAGATATCCGCTCATGGGGCATGCCTATTATTCCGTGGTCGAATCCTGTACTCATTGGTTTATTGTGTATGGCTTCTTCCATCCGCGCGACTGGACCGATAGCGCCGCGGATCAGGAGCATGAAAATGACCTGGAAGGGTTGCTGAGCATCGTGAGAAAGGATGGCTCACGGTTCGGCAAACTCGAAGGAATGGTCACGGTCTATCATAACGATTTTTATTCGTTTACTCCTTCCGGCAGTCCTTTGGGGAACGGGCGAGAGACCGTCGATGGCCGGCTCACGTTGCAGCCATACGAGGGCTCTTTGCGTCCACTGACCGTGCAGCAGGCCAAAGGTCATGGGTTAAAAGCCTTCCCCTACACGTCGGATTTTCACGGAAAACCAAATGAAGACGGAATCATTTATTACCCCGCCCGCACTGCCGGACAGGTTCCGAAAAACGGCAATGACCGGCACGTCAACTACGGATTAGTCGATATTTTTTCCAATGGCGGGCTGTGGGAGGGTCAACTCGCTGAAGCCAAACAGTCCAGCTCTGCCACAAAGATATATCATAAGTGGGGAACCTTTAAAGGCAATAAAGGAGGCGGCTGTGGAAATGGCATAACGGTTACCTGCTCGGAGAATGCCGCTCATCTTCCCTGGGCCTGGGATGATCATGATGACGATCGAGTGGTGGTGAATGGCATCGTTCTTTCACGAATACCGAGTGGTGAACTCGCCCTGGATCCCGCTCATCTCGCGTCGGTGTACTTTAACGGTCTCGGATCCTTCAGTCAGCAATATCTCAAAAACCGTTATCTTTCTGACTTGCGCAACAGAGGTTTTCGCCAAGGCAATCTACCAAACGGCTGGCCAAGCCAACTGAACCTGGACCAACTATCTGCAAAGCTCATTCCGACCTGTGGGTAGTTAGAAGGATAACCGGGGAAAAGAGCCTCGAAAGATCTGATACATGACCGTAAGACTCTACGAACCTGAAGACGGAAGGTGAACGTACCGCTCTCTTACCCCAGTCAAAAGGAGGCACAAGATGTTATCCCATCCTCTCCATCATGCCTTTACGCTAGGAATCGTTTTCTTTGTTCTTATCACCATGACCAATCCGGCCTGGGCTGAAGACCACCCACAACTTGAGCAGCCCTCTAACAGTGAAGGTATCCTAGAGGAGGTACCCGCTCAAGATGCCATTCAGGACCGCGGCATTCCAATACCTCCCCGTCTCCAACCCAGGCCTCTCGCACCGTCTGCCGGGTCCGGTCAAAGCTCTTCACACCCTGCTCCACCGCCAACGACTCCGGCGAATGTTCCCATGCCACTTGCTCAACACCCTCAGGGCCAACAGATGATGGCCGCCGCGGTGAAAAATGCTTCGTTGCTCGACATCAATTTTACCTTTCTCAATAAGACCTATGAAAAGGATGTGTATGGCCCCAGGAATCCGATTACCGGCAAACGGATTCGGCTGTCGTGTGTCCGGCTCAAGGTCACCAGTGGCTTTGCCTTGCGGGTGGATGTCCCCCAATTCACCCTTAATTTCCAGGGATTGACTGTCACACAGAACATCAGTCGAATTTCGAATGATGGCATCAAGATCAAATGGCAATTAGGCCCATGCTTTGAGAATGCGGGCGGGTTCGGATTCAGGCTCTCCGATGTCAAATTTGTCTACAAAGCCCGTCCAACCTTAACCTTCGATGAACAGGGGTTCTGCCGTTTGAGCTGGAATGAGAAACCCGATGAATTCCGTGTGTCCATCGGAGACTTAAATATCTACAACACACAAAATGATCTGGATAAGCTCGCCAAAGACGCCGTCCGGGAAGCGGTGAATTTCACCATGAACGATATTTTGGGTTCACTGATGCGAAATGAACTGACCAAAATCACAGTCAATGTGTGCGGGAACAAGTTGAAGGTGGGCAACAAATAAGGTGAGGTGTGTGCCGATTCTTTTTAGGAAAAGTCAGACCGAAGTCACCAACAAGCGGCAAGTAGTCATGCCTAGAAGCCGCCCGATTGGCACTATTAGGGAAGTCAGACTGCAAGGAGAACTCTCTCAAGGAATGTAGATATTCTTCTTGGTGAATCCTTCATGGTCGATTCCACCGGCCGAGCGCTATTCATTAAGAGCCCGGCCGGTTTTTTTTAGATCCCCGCGTTTTTGCCTGCAAAACCCGCATTTCCCTTGACATTCACTCACAACCCTCTCTTTACTGAAACTACTCTGGGCTTTCAAAAATTCCAAGCCCATCGAACCCTCATCACCCTGGGAACGACTCAGCAGGTAACACCAATGATGTATGTCTTTCGTAACTCAACAGGAAGGGTCAATTTCATGCAAGTCCCCCTATCAAAAAAAATTCTGAGTGTATTCGTAGCCTGTACATTATTTAGCCCAATATTCCCCGCTCAGGCCTCGGTGCCTGATGAAACCACCACCATCACTCTCGACCAGACCGTGCATTTCACCGGGACGGATGGCAGTGATGTGGTCGCGGACCCCGGTGAATATTCTGTGGAACCCGCAGAAGAGTGGCTTCGACTCATTCCCGGAACCGAACGCCGGAATGCCTTGTTGATTGAAGTACAAAAAGGCACACACGAGGTGAAGGTAGAAATTCCTATTGTGATTTCCACCCCAGGCAGTGAACCGGACGAATTAGATGTCCACGTGGTGCAACTCCTCAATCCAGACGGCACCAGCATGGTGGCGACTGGCACCTATAGCGGGATCCAATCGCGTGGGCTGTTTGATGCCGCGAAGAAAGCGGCAGCCAGAGCCAGGGCCGCTGCGGAAGCCGCAAGACGAGCCGCAGCGGCAAAAGCCAAACAGGCTGCAGAAGCCACCCGCATCGCGGCCCTGAAAGCCAAACAAGCCGCGGAACAAGCAGCCCAAGCTGCAGCAGCGAAAGCCAGAGAAGCGGCTGCTAAGGCAGCTCAATTTGCCAAAATCACGGCATGCAAGGCTACAGTTGGAGCAATGAAAGCCGGAAAAGCGGTAGCCGGTTTCATGCAGCAGGTGCTCCCCACTGCCAAACAACGAAGGGACAGTGCCCAAAATCAATTTAAGAATGACGCCAACTATCGCAACCAGCTTTTGTCACAAATCACCAACCGCCTTCAGGCTTATCAAGATAAAGTTCCGGAATTAAAGCACATTGCACTTGCCATGAATAATCCCCAAAATCGAGGAAAATTGGATGCTATCTTCGGCACGGACAATTTTTGCACGGATTCCATTGCTACAATGGACCAGAAGTTGATTCAAGCGGGCCTGTCGCCTCAATTCGCAGTAGTTCGTGGTCGAGGAGCTGACGATTCCCATTTCTATATGGGCTATCAAATCTCGTTTGGCGGAGGGGTTGGCATTGGGGCCCAAGTGGGACTCATGGGCGTCACCGATTTCCGTGGCAATGGGGGCAAATACTGGTTTATCGGTCCACAAGGAATCACAAACGCAGCCGTCGGCCTAACGGCCGAAGTGGCCTTTTTCCCCAATGTCCCTCTAAGCTCCTTTGATGATTGGGGGGCAGGAGTAGGACTGTCAGCGGGACCGCCCTCAAAAGTTGTCTCCGGCGCTGTCGACGTCATGTTAGACGAAACCGTCAAGCAATTTCAGGGATTCGGGTTTGGGCCGGGAGTCGGCTTCGGAGTGTCTCCGGTGGACGGAGCCTTTTCCTATACTCACTCCTGGAAGTACTAGTCCTGAAATCTACTGGGGAATATTTTCCGGCCTGGCTTTGAAGAGCCAGGCCGGACGATTGACACAACCAATCCTCATAATCGTGAAACGGAGGTTGTCATGCAGCCCTTCAAAACTTCTCTCATTCTGAGCGCCCTTTTCATGATGAGCCTTTGTCTGTCCATCTCCACCGCCTTTGCACTGGACCCCAATACGGGAATCCAAGATCGGTATTCCTCCCCGTCAAAGGGACAGATCCTTGCCCCTTCAGGACGGGAACCCGTCACAAAAAAACAACCGACGACCGAACAAAAATTCAACCTGCTTTTTTCTAAGATGGCAAAACTTGAACAAACCGTGGCGACCCTCCAAAATCAAGTCACCGTTCAGGCTCAACACATTGCCCAACTCAAACAGGTGATTGCGGTGAATTCTTCCGGCGTTGTCACCATTCAAGCGCCAGGAACCCTTAACATTAACGCCGGAGGAAACCTGAATATGTCCGGTAGCACTGTGGACGTGAAAGCTGCCATTGCAGGAGTCCATGGCATGTTGAAGGCCAACACGATGATGACCACCACTATCACCGCTCAAAGCTACAGTCCCGGCGCCGGAAACATTTGGTAACCCTCATTTTTCTTATACTTGGTTCTTGACCTTCCATGGTACGAGAATCATCAAAATCGAATGGCGCCGTTCAAGGGATTACTTCAGGGGGTCTACCGCGATAAGGATGTAGCAATTATCAAAATTTCCGACACAGGCGGAATGTGTCGCCAGCAGGGGAAGCAACACGACGAATTATGAGGTATGACGATACCGGTACAGAGTTTTGACGGACTGAATTCCATCTCTCCAACGGATTTTCTTCCCCTCCGCTTTACTTCTAGGTAGGTAAGAAATCGGCACTTCTGTCACGCGCCAATTCTTCTGAGCCACTTTCAGGGTCAGCTCCAATTCCATTTCGAACCCTGATTCTTCGAGGGAGATATCCTCCAAGACTTCTTTCTTGAAAACTTTGTAACCAGTCCATACATCGGTCAACGATAAACCTGTCGCAGCATTCGTTAACGCGGTGAAAATCTTGTTCCCCAGACAGGAGACCAGTGGCCACTTCCCTTCTGATGTCCCCAAAAACCGGGACCCGTATACGACATCGGCCTGATCGGTTATCAGCGGCTCCAACAGCCTGGGGTAATCCTCGGGGCTATATTCTAAATCGGCGTCCTGCACGATCACGATGTTCCCTCTTGCATGCCGGAATCCGGTTTTTAAGGCTGCCCCCTTCCCTTGATTGTGTTGGTGAGTCAACACTCGGACCTGACGACGATCAGTCAATGCTTCGCCGCAATCCTTTCGGTCCTTTTCCTCATCTACAGAGGCCTGACTAAACTGCTCATAGAGCCATTCACGGGTTCCATCAGTGGATCCATCATCGACAATGATAAGTTCTTTGATGATATCGACCTTCTGCACTCGTTTCACAATCCTCTCAATGGTTTTTCGCTCGTTGTATACCGGCATGATTATACTCACCAATTGAGCATTTCCACTGCTTTCATCTTGAACCATTTGCATGTCTCTTCGAACTCACTGGGGTATGAATATGAAGAGGATGGGAAGTACCCTACCATGAACCCTAAGGAAATTCTCTTTCAATTTTATTTCTTTTTGGGTGAAGTACCCGACAATGGCCGACTCTGGATTTTTTGACTATGAGATTCATCAACCTTTTGAGTGGCCAACCCGGGAGTGCATAGGGATATCGCCTCTCTCAACCCGCCACCCAGACTCTGTAAAAGCTTTCAAACATGTTCATGGCCAACTGCGATCTCTTTGTTTTTTTTCGGCATGTACGGAACCATTTTTTCCCAGTTTTCAGTAACAGGATGCAACGGTTCTGACCCTCCCACGGGGGACCGGTTCGCAATCATGTCAGTTTGGTCGATACCGTCCGTGCTCAGAATTTGACGGGTGAACCCACGGGGCTTATTTCCCAACCATCTTTCCCAATGTCTAGGAGCCTGTCGGACTTTGGGGATTGATAGCGAAAAGATGGCTGAGCGAGGTCAGATTTTGACGATTTTGCCGGCCCATAGTGGGACTATGGGCCAAGAAAGCGGCGAAATATGGACCGCTTAGACATTTTTGCAGCCGATTCATCCGAAGTCCGACAGGCTCCTAGATACACTCTTCGGTTAAACAATCAGAATCTCCAGGTCTTTAAATTTGAGGACTCCTCTTCTGCAGAATCTCTGGAAATGGAACACTCCTCGGATGTTATGTCCATTGGTCAAACGGCAGTCCAATTGATCAGTCCACCTCATTTTTTTCAACCGAAAGAATTTTTGAATTGCATTTAGGCACCAATGCAACACTGCTTCGTTAGTTGGAAAAGGCGTGAGGGAAAAATTAATCGCGGGAGCTGAACCCCAACTATTATTCAAGAGTCGTTGAATCCCAGTAGGCGTTTTCGTGTTGAAAAAGGCAACAGGATCATACCAACCAATCCTGACGGACTGGGACAATCCTTCAAAGGAAGAGCCTTGCAACAATTCAAAGAGGACATTCAAAAGGTGACTGAACGACCTCCTATTCCCGGAAAAATCTCTGGCCAATTGATTCTTCCGAAACTTCAAATGAAGCCCGGCATGAAGCCGGGTAATTGGCAGGACCGTCCCCCACTACCGCCAATGGCATTGTCAAAGGCTGCAGTGACCAACGAATTGAACCACAGCACTCATAGTTGATGTTGTTGCTCCCTTGCTGCTTGACTCTTGGTACTGTCCCAACCAAATTTTCTGTCTCATCCTGTCTGTCCCATGATACACCCCCTGGCACCAAATCAAATGCGATTCATGGTAAATTTTCGATACATTTCAACATAATAGAGTTTTCAACCCATGTGGCACCTACTTTGCTCAATCTTGGTGTAATAGAATTGGATGAGGTAATACCAAGAGGATAAGGGAGGGAGTAATGATGAACATGACGTTACCTTCACCACAGGCATTCGAAAAGAAATCCGCCACCTATCCCGTCACCGTTCTTCTCATTGACGATTCCCAGGATAATCTGATGATTCTCGGGGATATCTTGGAAGGAGAAGGCTATCAGATTGTGTGTGCAGAAGACGGCGAGAGCGGCCTAGAACAGGCGAAACGTGTCCAACCCGATTTGATTTTCATGGACGTGAAAATGCCTGGCCTTAATGGATTCCAAGTATGTGAACGACTTCGAGCACATGATGATTTTCAGCATACCCCGATTATCCTCATGAGCGCGCAATCGGATAGAACAAACCGTGAGCTTGCCTTAGGAGCTGGTGGCTCTGCATTTTGGCCAAAACCCATTTCCCCGACAAAGATTCTGAACGAACTTCCAGGTATTTTGCGAAAAGGTTCAGAATAATTTTGTCTCTTCCCCGAAATTACGGGAGCCACAACCGACGTTCCCCCTCTTTTTCTACCCCTTCCTACATTCCAACGCTCCATCATGCCTTTTCAGTACATCAAGAATCTAAACGAGTATGTTCCTCATTCCAGCATTTCCTCGCGTCCATTTCTGATCAAATCCGCACCAGCCGAAACACCTCTGTTTGACCTGGCATCTAAATTGCTGTTTAATTTTAAAATATGGGTTTTTCGTAAAAAATGGGCTGTAAAGGAAGCTTTTGAAGGGAAAATCCCACATCAAGAGTCATTTACCAGACGCTATTCACCATTCACAAATAGGAGAATGAACGCATGGTCGCCAGTCTAAGAAAAAATTCCACCATCAACCTATCCACTTGGGGCCAACGCGGGACGGCCGGATTGGTCGAGGAATGGGAACCCCGTATACCCATTCCGGAAGAAAAACAACAATCCCGTCGACGCTCAGCGATCCCAACCCCGAAATCACACGAGCCGACCACGGACGGCGCAGACTTGAAGAAGTAATGCCTCTCACCCCACTGTAACAAGACTCGCTCAACCTGTTTCTTGAGTCGTGTATCCAGGGCCTGGTTTTCGGTTGACAGGCCTGGAGCCTTCCAGCCCATTGGTTCTCTGCAAACGGCCTCTCATCCATATGATCTATCACCCCTCACAAAATCTTCCCTCGGCATCTTGGCAAATCGTCCTCTATGAAAAACGATGTGAGACATCCATTTGACCGTGTTGACCGTACAGACTCTGTTCAGGAAACAGACAGTACAGGCCTGACGACGATTCCATGATTGATTGAGGCGGACTCCCAACAGAATCATTTTTTGGGAAAAACGATGCAGGCCGAGGCCAAACATGCCACGGCCAAGAGCCATAAACCTCATCCAATTCGCCTAGGATCGCGAGCCGTCCATTTTCTGAGACTGATCTCCGAAGAATTCCACGGTCCCATCCTTATTCCGGAGGGGTTCCCTGCAGCCATCGGATTGCACAACCTTTTGAATTTCCCGTAAGGTAAACGATTGAAAGCCTACTTTTTCAGCCCAAAGGTGCAACCTTGAAGAAACTCCCTCTGGCCATCCACTGTGTGTTGTGGTGTCTGCTAGTCTTGAACCCTACTCATCTGTTGGCGGCATCTCCCAACATTGTCTTAAGCCGCGCACTCCATTTTTCTGCCCCCGATGGCACATCCGTCAACTTAGGTCCCGGAAAATATTATATTGAACAAACCGGACCTTCGGAATTACGACTCACTCCGGAAGGGGGCAAACCCGGTATCACCATTCAGGCAGAACCCCTAACTCACGAACAATACGAATTATTTTCTGCCATGGCCCTCACTCGTCCCCACAGGGACGATGAATACCTGATTGAACTTTTGCTCCCAGGGGGTATTCGGCTAGAGGCCAGAGGATCCACCAAGGCACCGGCGAAACCACCAACAATCATCAAGGCTCCAACTCCCATACCTCAAGTTCCAATTGGCCTAGAAACGGAGGTGCCCGTATCCATCCCAACGCCAACACCCATCCCGTCCCAACCACTACAGGAGGAACAGCCGATTTCTCTACCCTCACCACGAGATTCATCAAGCCCAAACAATGCACAGCTCTATCATGCCCCTAACCTTTCTTCGCAAGGTACCCGGGTGGTGGTTGATCAGCACGAATCCGGAAAAGACCCGTTATATCTTTCCGTCTTATCCCCGAACCATATTGGATTGACCATGTTCGAGCAGCCTGCGCTCTTCTGGTATATTGCCCAGCCCACATCCCAATCCGTGGACGTGCTGATAACGGATGAGGGAAACACCCAAATGCTTCTCGACATCCGCATGCTCCCTCCTGTTCAACCGGGCATTCATAAGATCGAACTCAAGGATTATGGGATCCGACTCCAGGCCAATACGACCTATCAATGGAAAATCATCCTTCAAGGCAGGCTTCCAGGGGAAAACCACACAACCAGTGGGTGGATCATGCGGGTTTCGCCTCCGGCCAATGTAGCAAAACTCACCCATCTCCCATCCATCAACGCTACTCCCGTTGAACCACTCGTAGAGGCAGGCCTCTGGTATGACGCCATATGGGCGTTATCAGAACGCCTTCACACCGATCCCACCGATATGCTCTCTCTCACCCAACGAGCCAATCTTTTTGAACAAGTCGGTCTTCTCCCACCGGCCCAACAGGATCGCCAACACGCTCAGAAGCCCTCGGCCTTCAATTCCAAGTAACGGGAGAAACGACCACCATGAGGATCAGACTTCTTCTCCCCATCCCGCCAAAGGCCAATAAATCTGTCCAACAGACATCGTTCAGACCTCTATTCTCCTTGGAATATCCTTCATCAGATTTATCAATAGAGTGGTCGTTTCCGAAGATCAATCGGGTCCCCTTGAAGCAGCTTTCCCATCCAGACAATACAAGAAA
>JAOTTP010000063.1 GCA_029864405.1 Nitrospirota bacterium | reverse complement strand
TTACGTCAAAGCGGGCAAACGCTCCTACAGCATTGTCGCCACACATCAAGACCCCCAGGGCAAAAATCCACCCGCTCTCTTCCAAACACTCTCAACGAATTTTGAAATGTGTGTCGCGGGTCTTGGGTTCGTTCGATTGGATCTGAACCGTATTCAGGATTTACCGGTGAACCAAGGCCAACGCATGCTGTTTCATTAAGCACGGTTTATCCAGGGCATCCCCTCAATATTTTCACCAACCTGGTTACAATCACCGGCCTTTCAACATGCCCCCATCAGCGCTGGCTCATCACTCCATCGAAGCTCAAAAATCGAACAAGACCAACGAATCAACAGCAATGTGGTTAATCAGGACGATGCCCCAGAGACCCAATTTCCGCATGTTTTTTCGTAAGCCCTCTGCCTCGCTTCGAGGAGGCAATCAGAAAGATGGCTTACGAATCATAAGGATAGGGACGAACTTTTCTCTGGCACCACTACAGATGGCAAAAAAAATGCCGAAATATCTGTAGTCAGAGAACAGCACGAGCCCATCCTCGTTGGCTTCGGCATCAGCATATGAGGATGTGATTAACCTGAGGTGCAGAGCTTTACAGAAGACTTGTGACGATTGTTTGACCAAGAGCCAATGTATGACTCCAGAGCTTGAAAGAAAACTTCAGGACTGCCCTAGTCTTCCAAGTCCGGCAACCATCGCCGTGCAAATCATCAACTTAGCCAACGAACCGGAAATTGACCTCCACAGTTTTATCAGAATTCTAAATTGTGACCCGGCGCTGGCCAGTAAAATCCTACGAATCGCCAATTCTCCCTTATACCCATATTGCAAAAAAGTTGAGAGTCTTCATCAAGCAGTCCTGGTCCTTGGTCTCAACGCGACTATTTCCCTTGCCCTGTCCTTTTCATTAATGAAATCCCTGCAAACCAGTCGCGGGACTGGCTTGGACTATGGGCTGTATTGGAAACGTGCACTTTTAGCAGGAACGGCCAGCCGTGTCCTTGGAACGGCCTGTGGGTTGGTTGAAATTGAAGAGTTATATCTTTCGAGTCTTATGCAAGACCTGGGGATGCTAGCGCTCGATCAGGTGTTCCCTGACCTCTATAATCCCCCTGACCTGGATCAAACATCCCATGCCAGCATCATCTCCCATGAATACCAACGCCTAGGAGTAAATCATGCCGCCGTGGGGAGTTGGCTCTTGACGCAGTGGAATTTTCCGGATCGCCTCCGATTGGCCTTGGCCGGGAGCGATGACCCCTCTCGCCTTCCCCAGGGAGATGAACGGGCAAAATTTGTAAATTGTGTGTCGCTGTCAGGGAAAATTGCGGAAATCTTTTTACGCGACTCTCAAGGCGATTATCTACAAGCGGTCAAAGAGGAGGCCCATACTTCGCTGAATCTCACTCCAGCAGCGCTCATGGAAGTATTGGAAACAACTCAAGGGCTTCTTCCAGAAACAGAAAAAATATTCCGGATTGACTTACAAACATGGACAGAACCTCAAGCCATTCTGGAAAAAGCAAGGGAGGCACTTCTCCTCCGAAGCCTTCAGACTTTCAAGGAGGTTCAGGAGCTCCAAAAGAATAATGCCGCCATGGAAGCCAAGTTCCACAATTTGGAAGAAATCCACCGTCACGATCCGCTCACCGGGGCATTGGCCAGGGCCTACCTGGATAAATACTTAGAAGCCTCTTTTGAGCAAGCTCTCGCCAACGAAGAATGTTTGACCCTGGTATTTGGGGACTTAGATAAATTTAAATCTGTCAATGATACCTATGGTCACCAGGCAGGGGATGTGGTTCTTCAATCTACCGCCCATCTCTTACAGTCGAAGCTTCGCACGACCGATTCGGTCGGACGCTACGGAGGAGAAGAGTTCGTGCTCATCCTGCCAAAAGCCTCATCAACCACCGCCGTCATGGTGTGCGAGAGAATCCTCTCCGCGTTTCGGGACACCACTCATGAAATAGCCGGAGACAAACGCATCACTATCACCATTTCTCTTGGAATCGCGACACACACCCCGGATCACCCCTATCCCACTATTACCGACTTGCTCCATGCCGCAGATGAAGCCGTGTATTTCTCGAAAACCCACGGTGGCAACCAGCACACCTCCTATGAGAAAATATCAACCGAACAATCGGTTTAACATGAGAAGTAACCACGACTCGTCATCGCGCTCTTTTTTTAATCCCTTTGCCTAAGCCAACACTTATCCCGACAGCGAGAGTCCTGATCCATGGGGGTGCAGGATCTCGACAACCAACCCCCAGCCAGTCAATTTGCCTGACAGAGGCACTCATAGGAGGATATGAATGCCTCAAAACAGGGCATTCACCCTTGGATGCGGTAGAAAGTATGATCCGCTACCTGGAAGAATCGGGATTGTTTAATGCCGGGCGAGGATCGCTTCGACAACTTGACGGAAAACAACGGATGGACGCGTCGATCATGGAAGGGCAAACCTTATCAGCTGGCGCTGTAGCAGGGCTGGAAGGATATCTTCATCCAATCTGCGCCGCGCGACGGATCATGACCGACACTGACCATGTATTAATAGTCGGCCCACATGCCAATCGAATGGCCCGGCATTTCGGTCTGGCCCGACTGGGCAACCGGAAAGATTCGATTCAGCTCAAGAACAAACGTGGTTCAATAAAGACCATCAATCCCAAATCCCAGGCGCTGTACCGTAAGATGGGGTTGTATGACACGGTAGGCGCGGTCGCCATGGACCGTGCCGGCCATCTTGCCGCAGGGGCCTCAACCGGGGGAGTTGCGGTCATGTTACCTGGCCGGGTGGGCGATACCCCCTTGATCGGCGCAGGAGTGTATGCCGATGATACCGCCGGGGCCATTTCCATGACAGGCTTAGGAGAATCCATCATACGAGTCGGCATGGCCAAACATCTGGCTATCCTGCTCGAGCTCGGCTGGACGCCCGGAAGAGCTGCCAACTATACCCTCAAGGCACTGGTCAGGCGAATACAGGGGGAGGCCGGATGCCTCATCCTCGATCGCACTGGCAGATTTGCCATTCGCCATACTACCCCATGGATGAGTGCCGGGTATTGGAACGGCCGTGGCAAGCCTGTAGTCAAAAACCGTTTTCCCTGAAGGTTGAAAGCCCCCTTTTCATTCAAACTCTCAACCCTATCCGTTCATTTAGAAATAGCTATTGTCAAAGATTATCCAAAACATGCGATAATCTTTTACGGAATCAAAAACATGTCTTCTTCCACCTTTCATCTCTCTATTCCCGTCAAGGATATCGAATCTACGAAAGAATTTTATGCTCAAGGCTTGGGATGCGGCTTGGGCCGCCAGTCTACGGTCGCCATCACATTAAATTTCCACGGGCACCAAATTGTCGCCCATGTGACCGAGGACCTTGGACCTCAACAAAAAAGTATCTACCCCCGACATTTCGGATTAATCTGCCAAACAGAAGAGGAGTGGAATGAACTTCGGGACCGGGCCCAAACAAATAGACTGATATTTTTTCGTGAACCCCGTCGACGATTTTCTGATACCCCCCTCGAACATTTGACGTTTTTCCTCGAGGATCCTTCGCATAATCTTCTTGAATTCAAATATTATCTCAATGCGAATGCCATTTTTGGGGAAGAGACTTTTTCTCAAATTGGTGACGCCCACGAACGGAACGGGTAGGAGTTCTTCCCTCACGTGTCATCATTCTCTGAGCAACACTAACTAAGGGCTTGAAGCACTTCAGTAAAATGTCCGTTCACTTTGACTTTAGGAAATATTTTCCTAATGGTCCCGTCTTCATTGATCACCACCGTTGTTCGTTCAATGCCCATATATTTTCGGCCATAGAGTGACTTCTCCTTCCATACCCCATAGGCCTGAATCATGGCCTTGGACTCATCACTCAACAAGGAAAAATTGAGTTGGAATTTATCGGAAAACTTCCGGTGAGACGAGACTGAATCCGCACTCACTCCGAACACTACCGCCCCGCTCTTTCTTAATTCCTGAATACCATCCCGAAATGAACAGGCTTCTGTCGTACATCCGGGCGTGTCATCTTTTGGGTAAAAATACACAACCACTTTCTTCCCTCGAAGCTCAGAGGAGTTCACAATGTTTCCAGTGTCATCGGGAAGGGAAAAGGCAGGAGCAGGATTGCCAACCTGTAATTCACGCGTGGAAACTGTGCGTGGACTCAGTTGAGCGGGTTTTTTAGTTTTAGGGGTGGATGCCGTTTTGATTTTTGTTGAAGGTTTTCGAGATCCTAAAGCCACCCCCGGACTGTTTGATAACGAACGCTTGGGTGTTGCCTTCTTTTTTGCAGCTGCCTTCGGTTTTGATTTTAATGGGCCCTTGTCCTTAGGGTGGGCTTTTTTCGCTTTGGATGTCATAGGATCCTCCTCTGATGACAAGTAGGTAAAAGGTTGTGTGATAACTCTTTCCCTGGATGAACCAACCTGGCTCAATACAGGAGATTCTCATCATCTCCCTGGTGTTGAGTGGCCATTGTACAATGGATAACAGGTTTCATTCCTCTATTTTTTCAAGGAAGCGAGCAACATGCCCCGCATCCATAGCGGGCGAGCGAATCGCGTATGCCGTTGATGCCTTGGAATCCTTTGGGCAGACTACCCTATGTACGGGGCCATCTCACAGGCTCTCATTCTGACGTTAATCCTGAGGGGAAAAGCCAAGAACATCTCCTGAGTGCCTTGACCACCACATGCATTTTTCCATCAGGATCACAGCTCAATGGCCAAATTTCTGGGTATATACCCGCAGAAGAACGGGCAAAAGGAATTGACGCACTTCGGAAACACCGCACCATCCATCAGAAAGGCCGAGCACTAAAGGTGAACCTCTCTTCACCCAACGAGTCGTGACTCAAACAACTCGTGGCCTTGGGGTTTCAAACCTAAACTTATTTTTGTTCAGTGTAGACCAGATAGGCCCCCCCTATTATCGGGGCTTGGCTGGGAGGAGGGGTTCCCTACGCCTGGGGTTCTTTTCAAGGCGCCATAGGAACAGGGAAAAGATTGCTTCTTGGGGTTATCAATACGATATTAGGTAGGAACCAACTCATGATGAGGAGTTCAAGGCTTCTTCCCCTTACCAGGGAATTTGAGATGGCAGGAATTCCCCCGACTTACCCGATGGGCTCTTCAATTCGGAAAGAGGGAGCAGTCAACGAAGTGTATTCACGAAGGCGCAATTCTAATGTTTTAATTTCTTCGTCTTTCTGTTTAAGATCCATAATCAGAATATTATTCTGCACTTCGATATTCTGAAGTTCATTTTGCAGACTTTGTATTTCCGGATGCACTTGATCCAATTTTTCCTTGGTGACTTGTAGCTCCCGTCCCAGTTGTTCCTTCGTTTCCTGGAGATTACGCATAACGTCCTTTTTCGCTTTCTCCACTGTCGATAACTCGTCCTCCAGCCTTTTCAGTCGGTCCTCAAGCATGAGCTTGTCTCCCCGCAAAGTTTGGACGATGGTATGAACCTCTTCAAGCAGGTCAGCAATATCTTTCATCTCATTGGTCCTCACAGCTATCAAATATTGAAACCGTTAGCTTTATTGTGCTTTTCCCAGTCATGTATCGGCCTATTTTTCTCCGATATTTAGGGATCCTGCGATTTTTGTTCAGCTTTTCGTATGATTTAATTGATTCCTGATGAGAAATCCCTCACGGAGGCAATAGTTCAGATACCCATTTTTTGTCCCTCGCATCTTTTTTTGGTAAAAGTACGGCTCACAGTTCTTGACAAATGTTTTCTGTGAATTTTATATTGCATATTATTCCTATCGTTTTAGTATGAATTAAGCTATGAACAAGTTTCCCATTAAAGTCACCTACGGGATTATGGCCACAATCGAGTTAGCCAAGCAGGATAGATCCATTCCGCTTCAAGCCAAAATCATTGCCAAGCGACAAGGAATACCCTCTCGCTTTATTGAACAAATCCTTCAACACCTAAAACAAGCCGGGATCGTGAGAAGTCTACGAGGAGCACAAGGCGGGTACACCCTCGCACAACACCCCAGTCAGATTTCCCTGGCGGATTTAGTGAATTCGATGAATGGGTCGACGACAGAACCATTGCTCCAAAATGGGCACGCCAATGGCCACGGGGAAAGCCGGCAAGTTCCTAACGCCTTACTTTCAGGTATTTGGCAACAGGTTCAAGAGGCGGAACAGGCAGTTCTTCGGGTCATTTCCGTACAAAAATTGGTAGAACAATATCAAACGCTCGAAACCCAGAGCGGCGTGATGTATCATATTTAGTTTTGGTGGAGGATCCCCCCCTCTTAGGAATAGAGCAGGAAGTCAGTGCATTTTAGGCCAATCACAGAAAATTACGATCCGTATACGGGATTTGGAGGATTATCATGAGCACCTCACCAACGACCAGCCACCCTCCTATTCACACCGTTCCGATACCCCAGGAGATTCTTGAAGAAATAGAAACGTTTGAGGATGAGGTGAATCGCCTACAATCGGGGGACACCCCGATGGATGTCTTTAAACCGTTTCGGCTCCAATACGGCATTTATGGTCAGCGCCAGCCGGATGTCCAAATGATCCGGATTAAAATTCCCTTTGGTGGCCTTACGGCAAATCAATTGCGCCAGGTGGCCGACATTACGGATACCTTTGCGACCGGCGTAGGACATGTCACGACTCGCCAGGACATTCAACTGCACTTTGTTCCCCTCCGCCACGTGGGCACCATCATGCGAAAGCTGGCGGACGTTGACCTCACTACTCGGGAAGCCTGTGCCAATACCGTGAGAAATGTCACGGCCTGTGCCTTGGCAGGGGTCTGCCCAGGGGAAGTATTTGACGTGACCCCCTACGCGAAAACCGTGGCTTATCATTTATTGCGGAATCCACTCAACCAAAGTCTGCCTCGCAAATTTAAAATTGCGTTTTCCGGTTGCAAGCACGACTGCGCCTTAACCCCCATTCACGATGTCGGGCTTCTGGCCGCTCGCAATACAGAAGGGCTCCCAGGCTTCAAAATGGTCGTTGGAGGAGGATTGGGATCTACACCTCGCATCGCCAAGACCCTTCGGGATTTTGTCCCCATGGAAGAACTGATCCCCGCCATCGAAGCAATGCTCAAAGTGTTTGATAATTTAGGGAATCGAAAAAATCGAAGCAAAGCCCGCATGAAGTTTGTCATTGATAAGTTAGGTTTTGAGGAATTTTCCAAACGATGGGAAGAAACCTACAGTGCCATGCTGCAATCCGGCGCGACTAAGCTTGGATTGAACCCGGCTTCCTATCCCGATGATCCTCCCTTGGTGATGCCGACAAAATCACGGAACGGCGGCTCCACCCAAGATCATGGAAACAGTCACCTGCCTACCTCATCCACCAATGGAGACCATTCGTCTGATGAAGCATTCGACCGTTGGTGTGCCACAAATGTGGTGACTCAACGCCAGTCAGGATTTCGAGCGGCAGCGGTAAGACTTCCCTCTGGCGATGTCACGTCTGAGCAGATGTTTGTGCTGGCCGACCTCGCCGAACGCTATGCCAACGGCAACCTTCGTACGACCATCAATCAGAACATGATGGTGCGATGGATTCCCGACATGCATCTCCGCCACTTCTATGCCGAGTTAGTGACTCATGGATTAGGTGACCCTGGGGCTGAAGGCGTGGCAGATATTGTTGCCTGCCCGGGAACCGACACCTGTGGACTGGGGATCACCTCTTCCAAAGGACTTGCCCGTGCGCTGGCTGAGGTGTTCCCGGCTGGGAAAACCGCAGAGGACCTGGAAGGGGTGAACGTGAAAATCAGTGGCTGCCACAATTCCTGCGCTCAGCATCATATCGCCACGATCGGCTTGCATGGAGTAGGCAAACGCATTGGAGACCATGTCGCGCCAGTGTATGAACTGCACCTTGGGGGACAGGTCAACGGCACGGCCAAAATTGCTCAACTCATTGTGAAGGTCCCTGCGAAAAACGTCCCCGCGGCCGTTCAGCATCTGCTCGATCTCTATCGCCGGGATAAAAAAAATGGAGAGTCCCTGTTGGCCTTTATTGACCGCACTGGAAAAAGGCAACTAAAAGATGAACTGATCCCTTACACCATTCTTCCCACGTATCAAGAGGATCCACAATTCTATGTCGACTGGGAAGGCGATGAGGAATTTTCGGTTGAGGACCTCGGACCAGGCGAATGCGCCGGCGGCGCATTGGAGATGATCGACAATCGGATTCTTGAAGCGGAACAGGAACTGTATCAAGCACGCCTGTTGGCTGAAAAGCACCAATACGCGTTTGCCATAAACAAAGCCTACCGAGCGGTGGTGGCAGGGGCGAAAGCCATCCTCGTCACAGAAGGGATCGATCCGAATACGGATGCCGACACCTTAGCGGAATTTGACAAGTTGATTGTTGCCAAAGGGCTCATGCCCGCGGAATACCAAAATCTGGCCACTACAGTGGGCGATCTGGGGAACAAAGACGCCTCGGCTGACCTGACACAAGGGAAAATCGCATTTACAAAAGGTTTCGTGGACCTCTGCCGGACCGTCTCGGATCAAATCGGCCAGGACCTCAAGCTGGCTCCCGCTGAACTGGGACAAAAGCCCACTGGATCAACCAAGACGACAACCACGCCACCTGACAAGGGATCCTCCCCATCAGGCGTGCCCGTCTATGACCTCCGGGGCGTGGCCTGTCCCATGAATTACGTGAAAACCAAGTTGAAATTAGAAATGATGGACCACGGGGACCGGTTGGAAGTATGGTTGGACGGCGGTGATCCTATTCGCAACGTCCCGGTGAGTCTTCGAAACGATGGGCACAATGTGCTCGAACAGGAACCCATAGACGCCGACGAGCAGCATTTCCGAGTATTAGTGGAGAAAGTGGAACCGTAAAACGCCATGGCTCTTTTCCTCCACACCAAACCAACCCCCGAAGAACTCATCGCGGTCAATCAATCCATGGAGGGCCAGGCACCTCGGAAGATTGTCGAGACGGCGATCGCGGAATATGGGGAAACTGTTATCCTGGCCTGTAGCTTTGGGGCCGAGGATGTCGTTCTGGCCGATATGATGTTCCGCTCAAATCCGCGCAGCACACTCTTTTATTTAGATACCGATTTTTTATTTCCTGAAACCCATGCCGTTCGGGATCGGATCATTCAACACTATCAGTTGAAGGATGATCAGATCATCCAGGTCAAATCAACACTCAGTCCTTCCGAACAAGCCACACAGTTCGGGGAAGCCTTATGGCTGCGGGATCCCGACCAATGCTGCTCACTACGAAAGGTTGAGCCTCTCACACGCATCCTGGCAAAGTATGCAGCGTGGATCACGGGTATTCGGCGTGATCAATCACCCACTCGTGCCAATGCCGGGATCGTCGATTGGGATACAAAATTTGGCCTGGTGAAATTCAACCCCTTAGCAACCTGGTCATGGGAACAGGTCTGGGAATACATTCGCACGAATGACGTTCCGTATAATGCATTGCACGATCAGCACTTTCCGAGTATCGGATGCACGCATTGCACCGTTCCGGTCATGCCAGGGGAGGACCCACGCTCCGGACGATGGAACGGTTCCACAAAGACCGAATGTGGGCTTCATCGATAATCCAGACACGTGAACATGCGGTCATTGATCACTTCACATTCATCATCATTACTCAAGTAGGAATTGGGGACCGTCAGTGAAAAAAATTGCCGTGATTATTACCCGAGGGGGATGGAACAACCTGCTCCAAGCCTGTGAATGGATAGCTCTGGCGGCGGCCAGTGGCTTGGAGGTGAGTGGCTATTTCCGCGACGAAGCCGCGGGCCGGATGACCAAAGCCAAAATCAAAGAACTCACCATGTCCCCCGACTATCGAGGGCGAGAAGCCTTTGTTCGGGATCTCCTGAGAAATGAGAAGAAGGCGGACCTCTCGAAAATCATGCAAACCTCTAAAGAAACCGGAAATGTCAAATTTTCGGTGTGTAAAGATTCTCTGAGATATTTTGATGTGAGAGTCGAAGAACTGATTCCGGAATTAGATGAAGTGCAATCCGCAGAGGCCTTCTGGAAAGAAGCCGTTCTTCCCGCTGACCAGGTCTTGACCTTTTAACCCGGAATCATCGCATGGATCATCTGATTGCAAAAATTGGGAAAGGGCTCAAGGGTGCCAAGGATTTGACCTGGGACGAGGCCAAATTTGCGCTAAACGCCATCATCGAAGGGCAAGCCAGCGACGTCCAGGTTGGAGCGTTTTTGATGGCCATGCGCATTAAAACCGAATCCATCAGCGAGCTAGCAGCCTTTACGACCACGGTCCGTAAATGGGCGCCACCGATTCCTCTCCCGCATGCGGAAAACATCGTGGACCTGCCTCTCTATGGAGAAAAACACAACACCATCCATGTGGTCATCGCGGCAAGCCTTGTCGCCGCTTCGGCTGGTGCCGGTCTGTTCATGCATGGCGTAGAGAATCCGGAGGTCCCCTACGATCTCCCTCAAGTCCTTCGTCACTTACAGCTTCCCATCGCCCGTACATCCGCTGAAGCGATTGAGCATGGCGCTCAATCGCCCTGGGTGTATATGGATTTAGCCGGTTACCATGCACCATTAACCAAATTGCTGGATCTGCGTCAGGCATTCGGATTGCAAAATCTGTCCCATCAAGTGTCCAGACTACTGAACCCGGCCCGTGTGGGTTCCCAAGTCATCGGAATTTCCCATCCGCCATACCTGGATAAAATGGTGGAGGCCTTGGACATGCTGGGAGCGAAGCGTGCGCTGATTATTCAAGGAGTCGAAGGATTTCCTGAACTTTCGCTCTCCGCGCCCTCCTCGGCTCGCGAATTACGAAGTGGGCATATTTCATCCTTGGTCTTTCGCCCCGATGATGCCGGATTCCGATCTGGACCATTTCAAGCCATGAATTCGGCCATCAACGGGCCGGGATCTGGCAGCCCCGAACACGAAGCCCAATTGATTACTCAAATACTCGTCGGTCTTCAGAAAGGCGACCGACGGAACTGGGTGATTATGAATGCGGCCTTACTGATGTATGCCGCAGGGCTAGCCTCCTCTCTCGCCCAAGCGACACCGCTCGCCCAGGAGACACTGGATTCCGGAAAAGCCGGAGCGTTCTTCACCGCCTTGGTCCAAGGACGCCCCCCACAGTCAAAATTCATCGTCCCACCTGCACCAGCGGTAATGCCTGCATGAACCATATCCGCCAATTAGAAGACCAAAGCGTCTATATTCTGCGTGAGGCCTACAAAAACTTTGATAACCTGGCCATGTTGTGGTCAATGGGCAAGGATTCCACAGTGTTATTGTGGCTGGCCCGAAAAGCTTTTTTTGGTCATGTCCCATTCCCTTTACTCCATGTCGACACCAGCTACAAAATTCCTGAAATGATTGAATACCGGGATCGCATCGCGCGCGAGTGGCGATTAAATCTGATCGTGGGCCAAAACAAAAAAGCCTTGGCCGAAGGGATGAACCACACGAAGGGACGAGTGGAATGTTGCACCGCCTTAAAAACCCAAGGCTTGAAACAATTACTGGAAGACAAGGGCTATACAGGGATCATCCTGGGCGTGCGATCGGACGAAGATAGCACCAGAGCGAAGGAGCGCTATTTTTCCCCGCGAGACAAAAACAATGAATGGGATTTTCGCGATCAGCCCCCCGAACTCTGGGATCAATATAAACTTTCCTTTCCTCCGGGCACCCATATTCGGATCCATCCCCTGTTGGATTGGACAGAGATCAATATTTGGGAATACATCAAATTAGAAAATATTCCCTTTCTGGACCATCTCTACTTGGATCAAGGAACTGGCAAGCGCTATCGCAGTTTGGGGTGTGCCCCATGTACCTCTCCTATTGAGTCCACCTCGAAAAATGTGGATGAGGTCATTATTGAATTACGCAACACCAAGGTGGCGGAACGGGCGGGACGCGCACAAGACGAAGGACGAGGAATGGAACAATTACGCAAAGATGGATACATGTAAGTATGACCGTTACACCAACTATAGCCAAACCTCACGACACCCCCCAGGACCATTCCATCCGGGAGAGAATGAATATCGTGATCGTGGGACACGTCGACCACGGCAAATCCACGCTATTAGGTCGCCTGTATGCCGACACCGGGACGTTACCAACAGGCAAGATCGAAAAGATCCAGGCCATTTGCCAGCAACAAGGCAAAGAATTCGAATACGCCTTTCTCTTTGATGCGTTTTTAGAAGAGCAACAACAGGGAATCACCATCGACACGGCCCGAACGTTTTTCTCCTGGGGAGGGCGACAGTACATCATCATTGACGCACCAGGACATAAAGAATTCCTGAAAAACATGGTGTCAGGTGCCGCTCGTGCCGAAGCCGCCCTCCTCATCATCGATGCGCTGGAAGGCGTGCGCGACCAATCAAAGCGCCATGGACTCTTGCTCTCCATGTTAGGAGTCAAACAGGTCACCGTGGTGGTCAACAAAATGGACCTGGTCAATTACCGGGAAGACACCTTCCAAGCCATCGAAAAAGAATACCGGGAATTTCTTACCCAATTGAACGTAATTCCCCAATACGTCATCCCTGCGAGCGCCAAACAAGGCGTCAACATCATCAAATCTAGTCCAGAAACCCCGTGGTACTCCGGACCATCCGTGTTGGATTCTTTGGCCCATTTCCATCTGGAATCCACGCATGCAGAACAAACGCTTCGTCTTCCTATCCAGGATGTCTATAAGTTTGATGCCCGCCGGATTTTAGTTGGCCGGATCACGGCAGGGAAACTCAAGATTGGTGATCGGCTGGTCTTTTCCCCTTCCAATAAATCAGCCAACATTCAAACCATCGAAGCCTTCAATCTCGATCCAACACCTACGCAAGCCGAAGCCGGGCAATCCATCGGCATTACCCTGGATGAACAAATTTTTGTGGAACGAGGGCAAATCGCCACACACGAAGATGCCAGGCCGTTAGTCTCCACCCGGATTCGTGCCAACCTATTCTGGTTAGGAGGTCGTCCCCTAGAAACTCGCCGGCCGTATGTCTTACGACTGGCTACCAGGGAAGTCCCCTGCGAAGTGGCGACCATTCATCGCATTGTGGATGCTACCAATTTAGACGACCGCCATACGCAAACCACCGTAAAACGCAATGAAGTGGCCGACATCACGCTTCGGACCAAATCTCCCATCGCGTTTGATCTCTATGCGCAGTTCGAGACCACCGGCCGTTTCGTATTGGTGGATGAGTACGATGTGGCAGGAGGTGGAATCATCACGGAACTGGTCCAGGACGACCAGGAAGATTTTCGAACGGAGGCACGAGAACGGGATTCCGCATGGGTCAAGGGAGATGTGGGAGCCGAAGACCGAGCCCAACGCTATGGACACCGAGCGGCTGTGGTCTTACTGACCGGCCCCGATGCCACCGCGAAAGGATTTCTGGCACGG
>JAOTTP010000062.1 GCA_029864405.1 Nitrospirota bacterium | reverse complement strand
CTCACCCCTTACGTCTTACGTCTTACGTCTTACGTCTTACGTCTTACGTCTTACGCCTCACGGTCCCCTGCGGCCTGCCCTCTCTTTCCCGCTGATGACATCTGCCACAGAGCGGGTCGGTCGGAATGAGGCGCTCAACTGCGCACAATGGAGAGGGACACGTTTTCATTAAGAATTTTCGCACAAAATTTTTCTCGTCTGTGTTTCTGAACTTTGGCATATCCATTGCTTAATCACTTCAGTGTTATCAACATTTTTCACTGGTTAAAAAAAAGGAGGAGTACTTATGAGTGCCATCACACGTTGGGACCCGTTTCGGGAATTGGATGAATTACAGGGTCGGCTCTCGACTATGTTTGGTCGAGCGCCGGTCAGAAAAGAGGGGGAGCGTCAAGAAGCATTGAGCGTTGCTGAATGGGCTCCCTTGGTTGACATCACCGAAGATCCGAAGGAATATTTGATCAAAGCTGAGATTCCAGGGGTGAAAAAAGAGGAAATCAAAATCGGCGTGCAAAACGATGTGTTGGTCATTTCCGGTGAACGAAATTATGAGAAGGAAGAGAAGGACAAAAAGTACCATCGGATCGAACGGGCCTATGGCAGCTTTTCACGAAGTTTCACCATCCCGGAAGATGCGGATCCCGAGAAAGTCTCGGCGGAATTCAAAGAGGGTGTGTTGCAAGTTCGTTTACCGAAAAGTGACCGCGCAAAACCGAAAAGCATTGCCGTGAAAGTTTCATAAGGGAGCGGGTTCCCCCTTCGAGTTGAAAGGGGAACCCGCATGTCCGGTGAAGGCACCGAGGGCATCCAATCAAGCCGATCGAGGACACCCACAAAAAATAGAGGAGCTGATCCACTGATGAACAACCCTGAAAAAATTCCGATTCCCAAGAACACGATTTGGGTTCCGGCCATGGTGTTCTTCCTGTTGGGAATGATATCCCTATCCAGCGCCCAGCCCTATCAAGAAGTGAATGTGACGATAGAGGGATACGCATTTCGAACCACTCAGATGCCTCTTCAATTGAACACAGAGACCGTGATCCACATCAAAAACATGGATGATGTGCGCCATGATTTCGGATCAGACATGTTCTTAAATACCCTGACCCACGTCGAGAGCAACGGAGTCGTGACCTATGGAAATGGAGTGGAAGGCGCCTATCTCGATCCGGGCCAGGAAGCATCAATCCACTTGATTCTTGACCATCCCGGCCGATTCCAGTTTCAATGTTCGATCCATAAAGACATGAAAGGGGAAATATTACTCCTGATCGTGGACGCGGTGTAAATTCCAAGCCAGAATCCCCCATGGGTTGTGGTAGGATGCCCGAGCTATTAGAATTCACCTGGAATTCTTTCTTGCTTTCACTTTAAGGCGAAAGGCCAGTACATCTTATGGTCAAAATTGTGACCCATGTTTTGGTTCCCACCGACTTCTCACCAAGCTCTGCCCCCGCGTTTCGATATGCGGTAGAATGGGCCAAAGTATTTGAAGCGCAACTGACCATTCTTCATGTCCATTCCCTGCAACCAGGGTTGGATATCGATGCCGGAGTCGCTCAACAATTCCTGGATGAACAACGCAAGTTGGCGCGGGAAGAGTTAGAAAAGCTCTTGGCCGAGGCTCGGCAGCAAGTCCCGAGCGCATCCATGGAACTACTGGCAGGTCTACCTTCTGAATGCATTTGCGAGGTTGCCCGGGAGAAAAAATGCGATTTAATCATGATGGGAACCCACGGGTGGACTGGATTCAATCGCGTCCTATTCGGGAGCGTGGCGGAACGGGTGATTCAACGAGCCCCATGCCCGGTCCTGTCCATTCCTCACCGGGAATCAGCGGATATCTCAGCGATGCATCCCTTGCAGATTCTCCCGCGACAAGTCGTCCTGCCCTTGGAATTCTCCGATTGCTCCATGGAAGCCTATGAATACGCAGTCCAAATTGCCAAATGGTTTGATGCGCCTCTGACCTTGGTCCATGCCATTGAACCATTGTCCTATAGTTTGGACTTCACCCTGACTCATCCGCTTCAAGAAAAAACCAACCGGGATAAGGTCGAAAAGCGGTTAGCTGATCTCACCGCCGTCCTGACCGAACAGGGCTTATCCGCACGATATGAGTTACTCGATAAGCCAACCGTTGACGGCATTCTGGAAACCAGTGCCATCCAACAGGCCGATCTGATTGTCATGGGAAGCCATGGTCGAAAAGGACTGACCCGTATAATCCTAGGGAGCACGGCCTATAAGGTGCTTGAACAAAGCCCCTACCCTGTCCTCACGGTCAAAAGTCCGAAATTCGCCGGAGGGCATCATTTGTCACAAGAAAAGGATCACACGACACCCTCTCCAGCATGAACCCTGAACCTGTGACGATGAAAGACGATCACTCCCACCCCTCAGCTGGATCAGAAGAGGGCCTTCGAAATCTGTTAGCCCGGTTGGAGCATCAATCGCTCCAACCGGATTTTCAGATACAGCGGCAACTGGCCTTAAGCCACGCCCTTCAGCCCTATTTGAATCCGCTCACGGTTCCGCCCTTGGCTCCCTTGCCGGAAGAAGGGGACCTCGCCATGTGGTTCCTCTATGCCGATTATTATCCGACTGACGGCCATGCCTCTCTCATCGAGCAAGTGCGAGATCTCGTGACCGAACACGTCCCGCAAGAGGAACGAGTCTGGCTGGACTCCTTGCGACATTCCTACATGGATCTGCTCGAAATGCAGGACATCTCTTTCGAGAATGAGTCTGTTCATGCCCGGCTGCAATCGTTGGGAGACCAGCAAATATTTGAAGTTCTCCTCCCCGCGACACCGGTTCCGTACAAAGTTGGGCATGTCCTGCTCACCCGGCTCCTTCGGGGATTGTCCAACACGCTTCTGCCTGCCCCCCCACTCGTTCTTTCCTCCAGCATGGGAAAAGCCGTCCTTGAATGTACCAATGAGATGCGACGGGAAATCGAGATTGGCACGGGCAATTTTGCTCTTTCAGAATGGGCGGAATTCGCCAAGAGCTACGGGTATATGATGATTTGGAGTGTCGCCAAATTGCGACGAGGAGCCTGGGCTGTCGTCGACTCACATATCGACTATCAGAATACCCAAGGCGAAACCTTTCTCTACGCCATCGCCCTGTATGAACACCATGACTTCCGTGCGCTGGCTGACGGGCTTCATGGATTTGAGCAATTCACACCTGTGCAAGGAAAGGATGCCAAGCCGGCGCCATCCATTTCAGGAACCGACACCGTATCATGGGTATGGCTTCCACCACAGGAACAAACTGGCGCCAAAACATCACCCGTTGCCCGTCTGACCTTGACGCCCACACAATTATTTGTAGAAACCGATTCTGCGGACCGGCTGGATACCGTCAAGCATCAACTGGCGGCAACCTTTGGCTTCTCACTTCATTTCAAGGGGGAAACCACCTCCTCCCCCCAACATATGACTCCGGAAGTGGATCTCTTATCAGACAGCTACATCGCCCCGCCCACGGTCGTCCCCCAAGAAGAGGAGCAACAGATCCTCGCCTCATTGTTGGAAACGGCCTATTTGGAATGGGCAGAGACGCCTTCCCCGCTTTTAAAAGGACAAAGCCCTCGCCATTACTGTGCGGAGCAACAGGACACCAAAGAAGTCGCGGCCATCATTGATCAAATGGAACAACATGACCTGGGTCGACGACGCACAGGCCAACCCGCGTACGATTACAACATTCTCCGGGGTCACATTGGGCTGTAAGTCAGAAGGCAATCATGACCCCAGATTCGTTTGAACCTCCTCCCCCTCGATTGTTACGCCGCCAGGATTTTTCTCAATTCATTCACGTTCTCCAGAATCTTGGCTTTCGGATCCTGGGGCCGGTTCTCTCCAACGGCGCGATCCAATGGGACGAGATTACTCGGGTAGAAGACCTCCCGATTGGATTGAAGGACCAGCAACGCCCAGGAACCTATCGGCTAGAACCAGACTCCAGCACCCGGTATTTCAATATCGTTCACGGCCCACAGTCTCTCAAGCCACTGGTGTTTGCGCCACGAGAAACCTTATTAGTCCTGGACCGAAACGGAAAAACTTTTTCTGCCAAAGAGACGGTTCCCGAGATACCACGGACCGCCGTGTTGGGAGTCAGGGGATGCGATCTCGCAGGACTCGGCATTCAAGATCAGATTTTCCTGAAAGGTCCATATCCCGATTCCTACTATCAACAACGACGGGAAAGCCTCTTCCTCATCGCCGTCAACTGTACGAGAGCACTGGAGACGTGCTTTTGCGCGTCAATGGGAACAGGGCCAAAAGCTCAAGAAGGGTACGATCTCAGCCTGACCGAGGACGATGAAGGTTTTACGATTGAGGCCGGAAGTGCATCAGGGCTGAAGGTTTTGGAACAACTTCCTTGTTCAGTTGCGTCTGAAGACCGGATCCAGCAGGACGAGGAACAGATAGCCGCCTGCGCGGCCAGTCAAACGAGAACCATCCCGCATGCTTCGTTACCACACGGCTTATATGATGCCCACGATCACGCCCGATGGGACGAGGTGGCTGCACGATGCCTGGCCTGCACCAACTGTACGATGGTCTGCCCCACTTGTTTTTGCCATGGGGTCGAAGAAACGCCCTCCCTGGACCACCAACAGTCAGAGCATGCTCGAGTCTGGGATTCGTGTTTCACGTCGGATCACGGATACATCCACGGGAAAAATTTCCGCCCCACCACCAAAGACCGCTACCGTATGTGGCTGACTCATAAATTAGGGTCATGGATTGACCAATTCGGCATGTCGGGATGTGTCGGATGCGGACGCTGCATCACCTGGTGTCCGGTGGGTATCGATCTGACAGAAGAAGTCCACGCCCTCTGCCAGCCAACCCCGTAAAAATTTGTCATGTCAGGGGCGAACTGGATTTCAGTGAGAAGATCGCGCCTTCCCTTACTTCTGGATAGGGGAAAATTTACCTGTCCTGATACACGTCCCGTCTATGGCCCACTTTGACCACGATGATCACAAGCTCCTCGTCCCGTATCTCATAAATCATTCGATACACTCCTTGGCGAATCCGAAATCTTTCCTGCCCCGATAATTTTTCACTTCCCACTGGCCGTGGGTCATCCGCCAAAGCCTCAATACGCTTGAGGATACGAGAAACATCGTTGTTAGGGAGGGATCGAAAATCTTTGGTGACCGACTTTTTGAATGTCAGCCTATAACTGGCCATGAGCCTTCAGATCATTCAGCAGTTCTTCATAGCTTAGAATAGGCTCGGCTGCCCGCTGCTGGAACGCAGCCAGATCTTCCTGGTCCTCAGCGAGAGCTGCTCGCACAGCATCATTGACGATGTCAGATACGGATCGGTGGGTATGCGCAGCCTTGAGCCTTAGTGCCGCATGAAGATTCTCATCAAAGTAGACTGTCGACCGTTTAGAACTCGTGCCCATGGAATATCCCCTCCTTATAAAAAGTCATTGTAACGTTATAACGTCATAGCGTCAAAGCGCTCGACAACTAAAAGGAATTCCTGCCACCCAAATTGTCATGGCATCAATCTAAATTTCAGCAAGAATTAATTTCCCCGCTTTTTTCGTGGCTTACTCATGCGCTCCCTTACTGAATTGATCAATTCGGCATGTCGGGATGCGTTGGTTAGGGTACGATGGCACTTATTGAAAGTGCTGCAGGGCTGCAGTTCGGTGGACCGCCGGGTTAGGTCCTTGTGAGTTTTCCTATTTGAACTTCCAGTGAACACACCCCACCTGGGCACCCCGAGGCCGACTTGCCTCGCAGAGTCACATCAAGGTTGGGAGGAACCATGAATGTCCTGACGAATTCCTGGAGGGTAAGCGGCGAGGTGCGGTTCCATGGGAGCAAGGAAAGGCAACGTGCCAGCAGACAGTAACCGGAAAAGCAAAGTATCAACGTGCCAATGGCAGGAACCCAGTAGAAGAGTCGAAGCGGCGGAATGTATAGCACAACCATGAGAAACCAATACGCCACACGGAGCTGTGAGGAGAAAGACAATACGCTTCTTTCGCGAGCCAGAAAAAACAAGGCTTGGATGGTGGAGATGAGTATAGCGAGAAAAAAGTAAATCGGGTCAACCAGCAGACCTGCCAGTAAGCAGCAGGCAATGCTCAACCAGCTCCACCATGTATAGTCCGACAGGCGGATAAATCGCATCATGGATCAAGGGATAAGGCGCGTTGAGTAAATTGTAAAAACGTAGATTTCACCATCCAGGCATTGGACAAACAAATAATGATTCGGTTAGGCCTTAATCAAATTGTCACCCTGAGCCAGAGGCGAGGAGTCTCTGCGCCGTGCGAACATCCCAGGGCTCAGAATACCATCGCCTCCCAGAACGCATGCGTATCATTAATCGTTCATCACTTCGCAAACAAAGTCTATCCGATGGTACTCAAACTTTCACACATTACAATCATGCCCATACAGCCATTTGGTCGTCGAGTGATGAATACTTTTCGCCAAATGATTCGCGCCTGCTCCTTCACATTGATCCACTTGGGGAAAGCGATAACTCGTTGCGCCTTTTTCTTCCTTGGCTAGAGGGTAGGCTGCTTTTCATTCGTCAGTGACGGGAGGAGGCTGCCATCTTGACGAGACCCTTCGCCGTGGTCCAGAGCGGGCCAGGAAATCTGTGACAACGCTCGAGCACCTGGGTGAAGGCATCCAGGAACCAGCGCACATCCTCGTCGGTCCAGGTGAGCGTCGGCAGCAGCTTGATGATGTCCACGTGATGCCCGGCGACCTGCGCCAGCACCCGGTGATCATGAAGTAGCGGCATGATGATCGCCTGCGGAAACAGACCCACGTCCGCCTTGTGGAGCAGCGACCAGCCGGTCTTGAGGGTGAACGACTTCGGTTCACCGAACTCGATGCCGATCATCATGCCCTCGCCGCGGATCTCCTTCAGCATTTCAAACTGCGGCACCAACCCCCGCAATGCCTCGATCAGCTTGTGGCCCTTGTCAGCCGCGTTATCAATCATGCCCTCGGTCTCGAGCACGTGGAAGGTCGCCAGACCGCAAGCCATGGCAAGCCCGCCTTGCGCGAAGGTGGAGGAATGTACGACGCAGCGATCAAGGGTGGAAAACACCGCCTCATAGGTCTCGTCCCGTACCAGCACGGCGCCGACCGGCACCAAGCCGCCGGAGAGCGACTTGGCAACAAGCACCATATCCGGTTCAAGCCCTTCCACATGCTGGAACGCAAACAATTTTCCGGTACGCCCCATCCCGGACTGCACCTCGTCGACGACAAGCCGCGTGCCATGTCGCCGGCAGAGCTCCTGGGCGCCAAGCAGATACTCCTTGCTGGCGACGTAGACGCCCTTGCCCTGTATAGGCTCGAGGAACAAGGCCGCTGTCGGGGCAAGATCCAGCGCCTTTTCCAGCGCGACCAGATCGCCGAAGGGCACGCTGACTGCGCCAGGCAGGAAGCTCAGAAATCCCTCGCGGAAACTCGGGCAGCCGTTGAGAGACAGTGAACCATAGGTCAACCCATGGAAGGCACGTTCACAATAGAGCACGCGCTCGCGACCGGTCTCGCACCGAGCAAACTTAAGCGCCACCTCCACGCACTCCGTGCCGGTGTTCGTGAACTGGACCTTCTGCAGGTGCGGCACCTTCGAGAGCAGCTTCTCCGCTAACAGCCCTGGCAGCGTCATTGGCGCCATCTGGATCTTCCAGGCGTCGTCCATGTCGAGGTAGTCGCGCACTGCCTGCTTGAGCACGGGATGGTTACGACCGATGTTGAACATACCGTAGCCGCTCAGGCAGTCGAGGTACTTCCGGTCCTCGCGGTCCCACAGGTACGCGCCCTCTCCCCGGGGATACACCCGGTCGAAGCCGATCATGCTGAACACCTTCGCCAGCTTGGGATTGATATGCTCGCGCAGCAGATCAATGGTCTCGTCGCGGCGCGACTCAACGAGACTGCGAAGGTCGAAGCTCTTGGGGGTGGGATCACTCATCGTCATGCTTTCTCAGGTGATACACTTCCCTCTTTGGGTGGGGGGGTGGATCCAAAATTGAATAGCTTCTTTCGTTTTTTTAAGGTTACTTCTGGCATGTTGCAGTGGGCCATACATACAGACACTTCTGGCCCTTTCACGATGAAAGCCTTATCTCTATTACTACAATAAACTTCACAATTTTACATCAACCCCGAGTCTCAGTCTAATCGAACAGCAAGCGAACCGTCGATATGACTGGAAATACTGACTCTTCCGGTAACCTCTTCCTCCCTAGCGGAAGCCCCACTAAGACGCAACTAAAAAGTCACATGACAATCGCTGAACGTTTCTTGCCCTTTATACGGTAAATTCACCTCAATCATACCCGTACAGCCATTTGGTCGTTGCGGAATGAATATTTTTGACCGAATGACAGACGTTTTTCGGAATGAACACCTCGTCTCCGGGCTCCGCTATGAACTCTTCTCCATCAATGGTCAATTGCAACTTTCCCTCCACAACGGTCACCAACTCATTGGTCGAATGAACGAAATCATTCCACTCCCTTCCAGGAGGGTCGATAAACAAATCACATGAATACCCCCGTTGCCTCCATGATTGAGAAATCTCCTCGCGATTCAGAAGAACAGCGAATTTATTAACGGTTATGTATTGCATTGAACAAGAAATGGGAATCAACCAGAAAATGGTAGCGGGCGTATTTGTTGGCCTTTGTCCGAAGGAACGGGTAGCTGCTTGGGAAGAAGGAAAAATTGTATGATAAAGGCTCCATACCCCCTTGTGTCTTCCTTCTTAATTATGACGGCTTCTTAATTGTGTTTTCGGAGATGCCATTTTTCTGATTATACTCTCCTTCTTCGTTCCCGGTTGATGACTCTCACCAAATTGGCAATGTCCGGGGAGTCACGCCATTCGTGGAAACAATATCCTTGTGGACCAGCTTTCATCCTCCAAACTGGATAGTCACGAGACTGTGCCCCCGGGATGTTCGGCGTGTCTGCATCTCCGAGGAGATCTTCCAGGGATACGGCTAAGAGAAAGCTTGGGGTCCTGGCCAAATAGGCATACACCGCCTGCTGCAATTCGGGGTCAAAAGAAGGGATGGCTTTAGGCATTCCAGAATGGAGACCGGTCAACAGTCCTTCTTTTTGGAGAGCTCGGATTAAGAATTGCTTCTCTTTATCGCGTGCACCCCATTCTTTCCTGGCGGCATCCGGGTCAGGATACATCTTCAATTGCGTTTTCCATTGGATATCCCGGCCTTCCCAAAATCCTTTCAACGTCGGCAAATCATGCGTCGAGACGGCGACCATCGCAGATTTCTTGTACCGATGCGGTGGAATAAAATTTCCATTTTTGGTTTTTTCAAAGAATAAAAGCCGGTAGCTCAACAAACCAGAGAGGCTAAGGGTCTTTCTGATGTGAGGAGTGATCGTTCCCAGGTCTTCTCCAACGATGGTGGTGTGGGACTTTTGACTTTCCAAGGCCAGGATGGCTAATAACGCCTCGGCTGGATAATGAATGTACGCACCCTCTGAGGGTGGCTTTCCCCGTGGAATCCAAAACAATCGAAAGAGTCCCATGGCATGATCAATTCGCAATAACCCGCCCCCAGCCATCATGGACTGAAACGTTTTGATAAAGACCTCATACCCATGTTGATGGAGGTGTTCGGGAGAAAGCGGAACCAAATTCCAGTTTTGTCCTTTTGGGGAAAAGATTTCCGGTGGCGTCCCAATGGATGCCTGTGTCACCAGTTGATTTTGAAAGGCCCACGCTTCATACCCGTTGGGATCAATTCCTACGGCAAGATCTTGATATAAGCCAATGGGCATATGAATGCGACGCGCGGTTGTTCTCACCTCCTCCAGCTGGTCCTGGCACAACCATTCAAGATACCGAAAAAAATTTATACGGCTGGAATGTTTGTGGGAAAACGTTTGCACGTGAGAGGAGAGCGGGTCTCTAAAATCTTCAGGCCAATCCTGCCAACCTACGGCCTTTTTTCCGGATGAACGGATGCGTGAAAAGTTTTCCCCCAAGGCTTGAAAACACGCAAAATGTTCGAGGTTGCTTCCTTGCTGTTGAATAAATCGCAGAAAGGCCAATCCCCGGCGGGACCGGGGAACAAGATGGTTTTTGAGAAAAAAACGATACAGGATCTCCAAAATTTCGTATTTGATGCCCTTCACCGTTTCATAATTGACTGTTGGACTTGATCGGAGGGTGGCCAGTGTCTTTTGGAATGTCTGGCTTTTGACCCGTCGCCGGGCTACCGGGCTTTCGCGATATTCGGGAATTCGCTCGATATCCAAATACAATGGATGATGAAACATTCTGCTGGAAGGCGAATACGGACTGATTTCACCAGGCAACAGTGCATGGAGAGGATTCACTCCAAGCATGGCTGCACCTAATTCCTTCCCTGCCCAGTGAACCAAATCGTTGAGATCACCAAAATCACCGATCCCCCAATTTCGTTCGGACCGTACTCCATAGAGTTGAACGGTCAATCCCCAGAGACCATGGCCCGTCTTGGAGAAGGTCGGGTAATACGCCCTGTCCGGAGTGACGATAACACGCGAGGCGTCTTGTGCCCGAAACGAGGAAGAGTTGACTGACAACCGAAGAGCATAATATCCAAGCGGGAAATGGCGAGGAAAAGGAAGGATGACACGCAAATATTCACACCCGTTGATTTTTTTGCGACCAAGGATTTTCAAAGAGGACCCCTTGGCCTGATGGGTAGATCGGAACTTTCTTTCTCCCAGGATGGTCCAGGTGATGTGTATGGAAGAGAGGGGTTCGGATCCTAGAGGGATTTGTAGTGTCCATCCTGAGGAAAGTTTCGATTGAGGGACGACGAACGTTTCTTCAACCAGTTTCGTCCATTGATTTTCCTTCGACCTCGTAAAGGATTCCTGCACTTGTAAAGGTGTTTGGGCCGGAACACCCGTAAGCCGAAGGAGATTTCGCAAACTTTCATCAGGAACCACTCTCCGGTTGCCGCTCTCATCCCGATAGACGGGCTGAATCCCATGACGCCGGGCCAATTGATGCAACAGAGAAACGGACGATTTCTTAAGATTGGTATCGGTATTCGGTGATTGTTGCATCCTGTTCCTATGGCTAAATGTGAACGTTCAAATGTGCTTCGGTCATAAGGATCTGGCATTTCCGTCAATGGTCATTCGTCATGTCCCCCCCACGACGGTCACGAGCTCGTTGGTCGAATGAACGAAATCATTCCACTCCCTTCCGGGAGGATCGATAAACAGATCACATGAGTATCCCCGCTAACTCCATGATTGAAAAACCTCTTCACGGGTAAGAGGAACAGCAAATTTCTGACGGGTTATATACTCCATTGGGGTCATTGCTGAGCAGAACGCTTCGGCTCAAGAGCAACGCGCCGGCACGAAAACGTCACGGGATGGTGTCGAGGGCTACTCGCGCCACCGGTTCGGCCACATCCGGGTCGTAAGCCGCCACATGGAAAAATAATCCATCCTTGCGAGCCACCCAGAGATCTTGATTTATACCGCTGGCCTTCCGCGTATAGGCGGCCACCCCAAAACCCGGTACGTCCTTTACGTTTTCGGAAGTATTCCGGGTGAAAAGGAAGATCCCATTTGAGGTGAGTATCACATCGAATCTGGCTTCACCGGAATCACCCCGCAGGGCATAACTACACATTCCTGGACCAGATTCTGTCCCCAGCAGCGGCAGGTTCAGAGCGGATGCCAGCGCACTACCAGGCAATAGGGCACAAACATCCATATCATCAATGTTCCGGTCGGGTAGTTCCTCAATTGATAGTTGGCTTACTGCCTCTGCTTTTGCGGTTTGCCCGGAGGCGTCGACTGCAGGCTGTTCTTGCTTGGAATCGCAAGCGACCAGTTCGATCATAAGCACGAGCAGCAGAGCAAGCCGCATGCACCCCATTGGTAACACTTTCATGTAGATTCCTCTCTTTTCAGAAATTTGGGTATTATATCCCCCCCCCGCAATCAAGCCTTCGACGAGGGATCGCGACCAGTTACCAACCAGGAGGTCACGGGTTGGTGTCGAGGGCAAACATCTCTGCCCAATCGCGCCGTGACCGAAAAACCATAGCCCAGGTCCAGTAGAACCGCAAGCGACCCAGCGATGCGCCTGGGAATCCTGACTTCTCACGTGACCTCTTCCTCTCTATCTCTAGCGAGGTGAAGTCCCCCCAAAGATGCGACTGAAAAGTTCCATGACGATTTCTGAACATTTCTTGAACTTTATTTTTATGTGAGAAAAATTGGCTTTGAAATTGCTTTCACAGAATAAGTACCCTCCAATGCTTGAATTTTTGAGGAGAAACGCTACGCCCCAAATTTGAGAATATTCAAATAAGTCACCATCATAAGAGATAGGAAAGATTCATTTTGTTATGATGAGCCATTTGATCTTCCCCTGGGATACCGGACACCGAGTTAAGAATCATATAATGATTCGAAACGAGGTGTTGAATGAAAATACGACCACGTAGGCATCACAGTCCGGAATTGAAGCAAGAAGCGGTCGCGATGGTGCTAGAGCATGGTTACAGTTGTGCGGTGCTGGGCGCAGTTTAGGGGGTGAGTGGTGCGTTGATTGGGCGTTGGAAGTACGAACGGGAAGCTCATAAGGCGGAAGCCTTTCCTGGCAAAGGCAAGCGCCCAGCTGAGCAGCAGCGGATCCATGAGCTCGAAGAAGAGAACCGTTGGTTGCTGATGGAGCGAGAAATCTTTAAAAAAGCGGTGCCCACCTTTGCCAAGGAAAGTACATGAGGTATCGATTCATCGATGAGCAAAAGAAGGCCTGGCCGATCATCCTCATGTGTGGCGTACTGGGCGCCTCCCGGAGTGGCTATTGCCACTGGACCGTGCGTGGCCAAAGTCGGCGGGCTCGTTTGAACAACGCACTGAATAGACGGATACGCTTCACCCGAGCAAGCTCCCGTTTCAGCCGGGCCAATTCCTCATCCCTGGCGACCCTTTGCCAGTAAAAGCCTTTTGCCCGCCACAACTGGTACTCCCGGCACCATCATCCTCACATCCCGGCGTTGAGTCCTAAATCCCTGGCTACTTGGGAGAGGACCGCTCCCCCCTCACTCGAAAGTTGAACGGCTTCTTGTTTGAATTCCCGACTGAATGTCCTCCGCTTTTCCAGGACACACCTCCTACTCCATTGTGAACCTTTTCGAATGTGTCCGCAAAATCAGGGGAAGACCAGGCCATGCTTAGGCTTCCTTCGGTAGCGGGGCTGTAGTTTATTTTTTGTGGGTGCCGTAGAGGTCCAGGAGCTGCAGTCGGGCAGCTTGAAGGCGTTGCGTCATGATTCGCGCACAACTTTGCATCAGAGCATACCCCAGGTCGTGGTCAGCTTCGCATTTCGTGCGGAGACATTGGCCATCAAAGCCAATGGCGCGGGTTAACTCAATGGCCTGCGCATCGAATTGCCAACGGTAGGGCGGAAACAGCCACGACCAGCCCAAAACTTCGCC
>JAOTTP010000014.1 GCA_029864405.1 Nitrospirota bacterium | reverse complement strand
GCCGGTTGTCGCGCCAGCGGCAGTGCCGGGTAGCTATGTCCGGTTTAGATAACCGCTGAAAGCATCTAAGCGGGAAGCTAGCCTCAAGATTAGATCACACGGAGGGTAACCTCCCTAAAGGCCACTTGTAGACTACGAGTTTGATAGGCTGGGTGTGGAAGGGCTGTAAGGTCTGAAGCTAACCAGTACTAATCGGCCGTGCGACTTAACAACATTTGTTCTTGATAGACATGGTCTTAACGAGTATGTGAGATAATACTAGTTTAAAAAAATGATTTAATTCATTATTTTTAAATTAAATAAATACTCAATAACAGTTTCTCGGTGACCTTACCGGAGGGGTCCCACCCGTTCCCATTTCGAACACGGAAGTTAAGCCCTCCAGGGCCGATGATACTGCAGCCGCGAGGCTGTGGGAAAGTAGGTCGTTGCCGAGATTTAAATAAGAAAAGCCCAGGGATATTTCATCTCTGGGCTTTTCTTTTTCCAAAAAGTCCATATTAAATTGAACATTCTTGATAAGCACAGTGTGGGCGATGCATCGCATCATACATGTTATCAAAGGTGGGTATGGTATTAGGAATTTTCCCTCTAACAAGTTCATTCCTTACAGAACTAAGTGGGCTTACCAATGAAAATGTCCCTGAATGGGCTTGAAGAAATTGCTGCCCAAAAAAAAGGAGATTCACAACTTTAGGATCCAAATAGTACAAAGGGGACAAATTTAATATTAGGTGTTGAATGCCCTGGTTTTGTAACTGTTCAAGCCGCTGAATAAATTGATTTGTGTCACCTTCATCAAATCTTCCAAAACAATCAAGAATCGTTGTTCCATTTTTCTTTCGTTGTTCACAATACATACGTACATCCAGTTATCATCAAGAACTGCTATACCTATATTGAAGATTTTCGGTCAAAAATTTTAAAAATAAATAGCTAAAATTTAATCCATTAAAATTCCTTAAATCTTACCTGTTAGGTAATTAGTTCCCAATCGTGTTTTTCTTGGGAATTTTTAACTTCTGTTGTGGGGTTATGAATTCTATGTTAGTTGGGGAGACGATAAAGATATTGTTCTGGCCGAATAACCCAGATTTTTATAAAAGAGGAGGCTAATGTTTTGCCAGTTACCTTTTTGAGTTTTTTGGGTGTTCTCCGGTGGGTAAAAGAAATAAGGCAATTGATTTATCGGAAAAATTTTAAAATCCCGTAAGACTGTTTCTGACTAAAATGTAAAGAATTTTAGGGATAGTTTTCTTGAAAGCTGAATCGTGGGGTTTTTTATAATTATTGTTAGAAACTTCGGGTATTAAGGGAAAAATTAGGATTATAAATGCTGGGGTGTAGTTGGACTGATGAAGTCTTTTGCAGTAAAACAATAGTTGTGGCCCATGGCGATTATGCAAAAATGGTAGTTGGACTTAGGAAAAAATTAAGCAATTCCCAAAATTTTCTGAGAATTTAGACTTTTCCATTTGGCGGAAACAATACGTTTCTTGAATGATTCCAAATAGTAATGTTTGATGGAATGTTAAGAGTACATTTTCTCTTATGATTAAAGAAGCTCCAAACGAACCGGTAAACTCTCATGTAATAGTGGAGGAATTTGTCTGTGAAAACAATAAGATCCCGTGCGTCTTTTAAACGAGCGATTTCCGTTATTCCTGGGGGGGTCAATAGTCCTGTCAGAGCCTTCCGCTCGGTGGGGGGAGATCCGCTCTTTATAAAACAAGCCAAGGGAGTTCTGTTAGAGGATGTGGATGGTAATAAATTTGTGGATTATGTTTTATCTTGGGGGCCTATGATTCTTGGTCATGCCAATTCGGAAGTGTTAAAGGCTGTCATCGGTGCGACCAAACGTGGGACTAGCTATGGAGCGCCCTGCGTGGGTGAAGTTGAATTAGCTGAGCTTATTGTCAAGACGGTTCCCTCAATTGAACAAGTCCGCCTCGTGAATTCAGGGACGGAAGCCGTTATGAGCGCAATCCGTTTAGCCAGGGCTTACACCAAACGTGACTCCATTTTGAAGTTCGAGGGCTGCTATCATGGACATGCCGACCATTTGCTCGTTAAAGCCGGATCAGGAGTGGCTACCTTAGGGATACCTGATAGCCCTGGCGTACCAGAATCGTTTGCCCGCCATACATTGACCGCGCCCTATAACGACATTAAAGCCACCGAAAAACTCATTCATAGACATGCCAAAAATTTGGGGGCCATTATTGTGGAGCCTATTGCAGGGAATATGGGGGTAATTCCTCCATCGGATGAATTTCTTCCGTGGCTTAGAATGATTACAAAAAAGTACGATATTCTGTTGATTTTTGATGAAGTCATTACCGGATTTAGAGTTCATGTGGGTGGAGCGCAAGCTCTCTATAAAGTCATTCCGGATCTCACCTGTTTGGGGAAAATCATCGGGGGAGGCTTACCCATTGGAGCATATGGAGGGACCAAGGACATTATGCAAATGATTGCCCCGGCTGGACCAGTGTACCAGGCCGGAACTCTCTCCGGAAATCCAGTGGCAGTGGCTGCTGGACTAGAGACTATCCGACTCCTTCAAAGCCCTGGAGTCTATAAAGATTTAGAAAAAAGATCCAAGGATTTGGCCAAAGGCTTAGGCGAAGCGGCTAAGAAGGCAAAAATTCCCTTCTATCAAACTCGGGTTGGCTCCATGTTGGGGGGATTTTTTACCGATGGGCCTGTCACAGATTATGCCGGTGCAAAAAAGTCAGATACCGCACGATATGCTAAATTTTTCCATGGCATGCTCAATCATGGAATCTATTTAGCTCCCTCTCAATTTGAGGCCATGTTGTTGTCAACGGCACACACCAGCAGGCACATTCGTCAGACGATCACTACCGCTCAAGAGGTCTTTCCGACACTGCGATAACCTTCTTCTTGTTGCAAGGCCCTGATCTCGTTTGGCTCTTGTTTCATTAATATCCAAACCAATTCAGTTAAACTCACCGTTTACCTACTGCCCTTGCCTCGGATAGCAGAGCGGGGGTGTCCAACTTTTGTCCTTTTGTCATGCTTGCGGTATCAGGGGGCATTTAGTATTTAATTTTCACCGCCACTGGTTGTACTAGAGGTATCTATCGGAAGTGAAAGACATAGTTTTTGTGTAGGCGTTCGCATGAGAGAAGGGGGCATCATACGGTGATCAATTTCAAAAGAATGATCAAAAGTGGTTTGCTCTAAATCACTGAAGGACATACCCAAAGAGACCAAAAGTTGCAAGAGAAATTGAGGCGTCGCCATAATAAGAGGTAATCCTGAATCCTTCCCGCCATGGGCGAAATCAAAAACAAGGGGGGAAACAGTGGTAAAATCTATTATCCATATTAGATTTGCTACCCTTTATTTCTATGAAGCCCTTCATAGGACTGATTCTTGAAATCCGACCCAGGTAATTTTCTTCTGAAGAATAAGGAGGCAACCCATGAGTATGGCGACTTCAACCGAACGGCTTCATCCTGATGTCCAATGCTTTGTGTACCATCCACGAAGAATGCTGATCAATGGCCAGTGGGTCAACGCACAATCAGGCAAGACATTCCCCACCTACAATCCTGCGATGGGTGAAGTGATGGCCCAGGTGGCGGAAGGCGACAAGGCTGATATCGATCTCGCCGTGCGAGCTGCCAGAAAGGCCTTTGAAGAAGGACCTTGGCGAAAGATGACCCCATCCGAACGCGGCAAACTCATATGGCGGTTGGCGGACCTTCTGGAATCGAACCTGGAAGAATTTGCCCAGTTAGAGTCTCTCGATAACGGTAAGCCGTTAACCATTGCGCGGGCAGCCGACGTACCGTTGGCTGTCGATTTGTTTAGATACATGGCGGGATGGGCGACCAAAATTGAAGGCAATTCCATTCCCATTTCAGTTCCCTATATGCCTGGGTCTCAATTCCTGGCATATACCCTTCGTGAGCCGGTAGGAGTCGTCGGGCAAATCATTCCCTGGAATTTCCCTCTGTTAATGGCGGCATGGAAGCTCGGCCCGTCTTTGGCCGTGGGATGTACTATAGTGATGAAACCGGCCGAACAAACCCCTTTGTCGGCGTTGCGGTTGGGAGAGTTGTTTGTGGAAGCGGGATTTCCTGAAGGAGTCGTGAACATTGTTCCCGGATATGGCGAAACCGCAGGAGCGGCCTTAGCGGCGCATCCCGATGTAGATAAAATTGCGTTCACCGGATCTACCGAGGTTGGCAAACTCATAGTGAATGCAGCTGTGGGAAATCTCAAAAAAGTTACGCTGGAACTGGGGGGTAAATCCCCTAGTGTCGTTTTACCTGATGCCGACCTGGAAACAAGCATTCCCGGTGTGGCCAGTGCCATTTTCTTTAATCATGGACAATGTTGCTGTGCAGGCTCCCGGCTGTATGTGGAAAAAAGTATTTTCGATAAGGTCGTTGCCGGGGTGGCCGATCAAGCGAAACAAATTAAAATGGGACATGGATTGGATCCTTCCACTCAGATGGGGCCGTTGGTGTCTGATGAACAACAGCGCCGGGTGTTGGGATACTTGGAATCGGGATTTGCGGAAGGAGCCGAAGCGGTAGTGGGCGGAAAGCGATCAGGGGACAAAGGGTATTTTGTTGAACCGACCGTGTTGGTCAATACCAACTCAACCATGAAGGTTATACAAGAAGAAATTTTCGGTCCCGTGGTCTGTGCTGAACCCTTCACAAATGTGGAAGATGTGATCGCCAAAGCCAATGGCAATATTTATGGATTGGCTGCAGCGGTATGGACCAAAGATTTGAGTATGGGGCATCGCATTGCAGCCCAATTACGGGCCGGAACGGTCTGGATCAACTGCCATAATATTTTTGATGCCTCGCTTCCTTTTGGCGGATACAAACAATCCGGTTGGGGGCGTGAAATGGGACACGAGGCATTGGGTCTCTATACGGAAGTCAAATCGGTCTGTGCCAAACTGGCCTGAAATTAGGGCATTATAACCTGCTCAAATTTCGTGGAAACTTTTCAACAAAGCCTCTGGATAAAATATTGAAATTAGTAGGGAACTAGAGGGTGAATTATAGCGGGAGGGTCAGTTGTATGAGCCTTGACGATCAGGGTTTTCTTTCCCCGGAAATAGAGAAATATCGCGAGGAGATTCGGGCAAAAAACCAACCCTCTTTTAAATTAGTCGAAGATCTCAATGGGTTTTGTCAGCAAACAAAATATCGTTTGGAAATCCATAATCGTGATGGGCAACAGCTTTTTGCTGGATGTTTGCTGGTCAAATTGTTAAATGATGTCCAAGCAGCAGTGATTCTTTTTGAAAAAGGATTGGTATCGCAAGGATGTTCGATGTTAAGAGTTGCGCTGGAAAGTCTAATCGTGTTGGGTAAGATTTGTGAATCTTATGAATTTGTCCATGGGTACGTTAAAATTGGCGAAAAGGAACGATTGAAGCTGGTTCGATCGATTAGAAGCGTATCCACGAATGTATTCAATGACATTAAACCGGAACTAACGGATGAACTCATAAAGAAAATTGAAAAGACGTTAGAGGGTACGGAATGTACTAGTAATAGAGAACAATGGGCAAGAGATATAAACCTTCACCATCTTTATGTTGGTGCTTATCGATTGTTTTCCCAGGAAGTCCATTCGTCGCCCAGAGCTCTTAATGAGTATTTCATGTCAAACGAAGAACACGAATTCATTGGTTTTGAATGGGGGCCAAAAGGAGGCGAAGACTTGCGGGTTGAATTGCTTGAAGCCTCAAGATTCCTGATTTATGGAATGTCATTTATAAATAAACTTTTTGAGCTCAATATCGATGAACAATTAAAAGCTTTTGATAATCAATATGCCGAAATGGATGGGTCGGCAATGGAAGGTACTAAATTTGTATAAACTTTTCGTTTGGAAGGAAAAATCAAAGAACTATTTGAAGAGGAGATTTCAAAAATAATCAGATTGTCCTCATTTGGGTTGAAAAATACCTACTACGGGTAAGTTAACAACAAAAGCCTTTGTTAATGCTTCTAGCTTCTTGCAACGAGTATCCGGTACACAGGCCTCGATGTTAATGAATACTCAATGGACCTTACAGAGAAGAGGCACTCTCCCTATTCATCATCGTCATCTTCGTCTTCGGCGTCGATGGCGGCCTGGCGCATCTGCTCTTCCATGGCGTTGTGGATGAGCATCCTCATGAACATAGAAATAACCGAGCCTTTTTCTAAAGTCCCCCCAGGAGGAATCGCGATTTTTCCTTCATCCACCATTCTGTCCAACCATTTCTTCTGATCCGGGGTCACATGAACCGGAATTTCCAAGAGGGGAATCTTTCCAAACATATCCATGAAAACGGTCTCCTTTGGCTACATGAATCTGATGAATCTTCTTAATCCCCTTACCTTGATCCTTATTGTTATTGGGGAATTAAAGGGAAGGTTCGAAGAACGAATGTTGTCCTCGAACTTTCCTCGATAAGACCACGCGCTCTTCGGCTTTGTCAATGAAAGAATTGTGTATCGACAGGCTGGGTGAAGTCTTTTAGGCTTCGATTGGCTTGGAGGCATCTTGAATCGGGATAGGTCCAACACGATTGTTGTTGAGAAGGAATTATTTATAAATAGGGCGTCATAGAAATTTTTGATGGATGTCGGCCTGCCTGCCGGCACGACTGATAAATTGGGGAAGTTGGTTTAGGATAAGCCCAAGACATCGGCCATGGAATAGAGGCCAGGTGGTTTTTGGGCCACCCATTCAGCAGCCCGGAGTGCGCCCTGTGCAAAGGTATCGCGAGTGTGGGCGCGATGGGTGATTTCAATGCGTTCTCCTGGTCCACCCAATAAAATAGTGTGATCGCCAACAATATCGCCTGCGCGGATGGTTTGCATTCCAATTTCACGGGTTTTCCGTTCGCCGGTGATGCCATGCCGTGCATAGACGCCCACTTCTTGTAAATCCCATTCCATTCCTTCCGCTAAGGCTTCAGCCAGTTTCAGTGCGGTTCCACTAGGTGCGTCCTTTTTTTTATTGTGATGGGCTTCGATCACTTCGATGTTGTACTGCTCTCCTAAAGACCTGGCGATTTTCCCGACGGTGCTGAGGAGCACATTGATGCCTACACTCATGTTGGGGGAAAACACGCAGGGGATTTTGAGTGCGAATGTCTTAAGCTGGGCTAATTCTTGTTCAGAGAATCCCGTGGTTCCAATGACCATGGCCTTGGTGGATTTGACGACATGCTGGAGGTTGGCCAGACAGGATAAGGGAGCCGTGAAATCGACCACCACATCACCCTGAGAGAGACAGGTGTGGAGATCGTCGGTGATGGGGATGTTCACCCGCCCGATTTGGGCGACTTCGCCTGCGTCTTTCCCAAGAGCGGGGTGGCCCTTTGCTTCGACTGCACCGGAAAGTTGTAGCCCAAGGGTGTCCTGCGTCAACGCGACTAACCGCATGCCCATTCGACCGGCCGCGCCGGTAATGATTGTTCGAATCATGTGTTCTATTTCCTCAGAGCACTCCGGCTTGTTGCAAGGCTTCTTGGAGTGCTGGTCGAAATTCCGCAGCAAGCGGGGTAAGCGGCAGTCGAACCTCTTCTGACATGGTTCCCATCATGGCCAGAGCCGCTTTCACGGGAATGGGATTAGTCTCCAAAAATAATGCTCCAAATAAGGGAGAGAGTTTATAGTGAAAGAGCCGGGCATTTTCGTAGTCACCTTTTAGGGCGGCGTTGACCATGTTGGCCATATCGGTCGGGGCGACGTTCGCGGTGACGGTGATAACGCCTTTCCCGCCGAGGGCGATCATGGGGAGTGTCAAGGGATCATCGCCTGAGAGCACAAGGAAACCAGGGCGGGATCGTTGTATGATTTCGGACACTTGTTGGAGCGATCCACTGCCTTCCTTGATGCCCACAATATTCGGGATCTCAGACAGACGGCTCACTGTGGCCGGCAACATGTTGATACTAGTTCTCCCAGGGATATTGTAGAGGATCTGAGGTAAGTCGACGGCTTTGGCGATGGCGGCAAAATGACGATAGAGCCCTTCCTGCGGGGGCTTATTATAATACGGCGTGATGAGCAATGCCGCATCGGCACCGACGGCTTTAGCATGTTTCGTAAAGATAATTGCTTCATCGGTAGAGTTCGAGCCTGTTCCGGCAATCACAGGAACCCGCTTATTCACTACTTCGACAGTGACCGACACGACCCGTTCATGCTCTTCAGGAGTCAAGGTGGCTGATTCGCCCGTTGTCCCACAAGGCACAATGCCATGGGTCCCTGAAGCAATTTGAGATTCGATAAGTTCGGCCATGGCCTTTTCATCAAATTTTCCCTTCGAAAATGGGGTGACAATGGCGACTAAGGAACCGCTGAACATAATTATGGCCTCAATATCTGGTGTGGTGAATTTGGAGTTATTTGCCTATAAAAACGAAGAACGCCTTGGCGAATCAACACAAGATTAGATCGAAAAGTTAATTCGAGAAGGCTTCTGAAATGGATTCACCTCGGATCAGGTCCTCGTAGGTTTCTCGTTTTCGAATGACCGTGGTGTCCTTCCCTTTTACGAGTACCTCGGGCACTCGTGGCCGGGAATTATAATTTGAGGCCATAGTGAATCCATACGCTCCAGCACTCATGACCGCGAGGAGATCTCCAGGTTGAGAGTGGGGCAATTTTCGATCTTTTGCCAAAAAGTCTCCTGATTCGCAAATGGGTCCCACCACATCAACGGTGTTGACCACGGACGACTCTTTCTTTAATACCGGCTGAATATCGTGGTGGGCATCATATAAGCTTGGTCGCAACAGATCATTCATTGCGGCATCGACAATGACGAAATGCTTGTCCGTGCCTTCTTTGTTATACAGCACCTTGGTCACCAATATGCCCGCGTTCCCTACAATGGACCGGCCGGGTTCCATAATGATTTTGCAAGAGACGGATTGTAGCAACGGGGAAATGGCTTCAGCCAGTTGTTTGGGATGGGGAGGGGTTTCATCCGAGTAGGTAATGCCTAGTCCCCCGCCTATGTTGAGATACTGAATATGGACGCCTTTAGCTTGTAGCGTCTGAATTAAGGCGATAGCTTTTTTCAAGGCATCCACAAATGGGGTGACCTGGGTTAATTGGGAGCCAATGTGCGAGTGCACACCTACCACTTCAATATGAGGAAGATTCCCAGCTGCGTCAAATTCTTCCAGAGCCCGGTCCGCCCCAATCCCAAATTTGCTTTTTTTCAATCCGGTAGAAATGTATGGATGGGTTTGGGGATCAATGTCAGGATTGATGCGCAACGCCACTTTGGCACGCAGGCCCATAGAGCCAGCGACCTCATTGATCTGCTGGAGTTCACCAGGAGATTCAACATTGAACATCAGAATATCCGATTCCAGTGCATATCGAATTTCTTCTTTGGATTTGCCGACTCCGGCAAAGACAATTTTGTTGGGTGGCATTCCGGCTGTTAATGCGCGAAAGAGTTCTCCACCAGAGACGATGTCTGCGCCACTCCCTTCCTTGGCGAGGAGCCGCAGAACGGTCAGATTCGAATTCGATTTCATAGCAAAGGCCACGATATGCGGAATGGCAATGAAGGCCTGATCGAAAGCATGAAAATGCCGAATCAACGTCCGGTGGCTATAAATGTAACAGGGGGTGCCCACCTGTTCAGTAATTTGGCGAATGGGGACCTCTTCACAGAATAACTCGTCCCCTTGGTAGTGAAAATCATGCATACTGGATATCCTCATCAAACAAGTCCAAATTTTCAAGAGCGATTTCTGAAACAATGGATTGAAAGGCTTCTTTGAAGTTTCGATACCATAACTCCATATGGGGGATGATGGCCCAGGTAATTTCCCCATCAAATAAAGTGTAGATAGCTTTGGGGGTCGCTTGTTGGAGATTCTCAACGTTGACCAAGATTTCAACATCCCATGTTGTCGGAGTATAGGCTGCAATGGCTGGTAAGCTGAGATTCGGAAACCAGATCGACCAGCGTTCGCTAACGGTCATGTGATAGGAATTATTTCGGGGATAGGGATCAAGCAACAGAAGTTTGGGACGAATTTCATCGTCGGGGAGAGTGGTATCCATTCTTTTTATCCTCCACAAACAGATGGACAGTGGGGGACCCTATTGTACTCCGCGAGGTTCTCCCTGGACAAATCCGTGCGTATTATCGGGTATCGATGGGATACACGGTCGGTAATTCCACTGCCTCTTCCTCCGGGGAAGCCATTTGGTCCTCGACGGGCATTCCTTCTTTTCTGGCCTGATCCTGTTGCTGTTTCCTTACCTTAGCTTCAATGCCAACTTTTTCGGGTGGAATGGGAGGACCGACCGCTCCGCAACCTATTGGAGAGAAGAGCAGTGCCATCAGGCCAAAAGCGAGGAAATACTGGGCAGGAGTCTTAAAAGAATGACTCATGCCGTTCACTTCTTTTTCACCGAACGTTTCGTTTCGGCCTGTAATGATTTCTTCCAACCATTGATCTGTTTTGTAACTTGGGCCGTAGCCGTGCCCCCTATAATGTTTTTACTGTTAATCGCGGCTTCCGGGGTTAAAACTTGAAAGGCCTTGGCATCAAAAAACGATGAGGCGTTCAGTAAGTCCTGTTGCGTGAGTTGTCGCAAATCTTTCCCTTTAGCTAAACACTCGCGAACCAGATTGCCCACCACATGGTGAGATTCACGAAAGGGCATCCCCTTTTGAACCAGGTAGTCGGCTAACTCCGTGGCGAGCAGAAATCCCTCAGATACGGCCTCTTTCATAGGCTCAGATCGCACCGTCAGTTGAGCCATGAGTTCCGCATAGATTTTAACCGATGTCGTCACGGTATCCAATGTATCAAACAATGGTTCTTTGTCTTCCTGAAGGTCTCGGTTGTAACTGAGCGGCAATCCTTTTAAGGTGGTCAAGAGGCTGAACAAATGCCCATACACTCGACCAGTTTTTCCACGGATCAGTTCAGGGACGTCTGGATTTTTTTTCTGTGGCATCATACTGCTGCCCGTACAAAATCCGTCGGGAAGATCAGTAAAGTGAAATTCTTGCGAGGACCATAAAATCAGTTCCTCACTTAAACGAGAGAGGTGCATCATCACGATGGCACAGGCGCTGAGCACCTCGATGACGTAATCCCGGTCCGAAACGGCATCCAGGCTATTCTGGGTCACGAGAGGGAAGTGTAGCAAGGAAGCGGTATAGTGTCGGTCAATTGGGTAGTTGTTTCCAGCTAACGCGCCCGAGCCTAGCGGCATGACGTTAATCCGTACCAAGGCATCCTGGAGCCGCCCTTTGTCCCGTTCGACCATTTCAACATAGGCCAGGGCATGATGCGAAAAGAGGACGGGCTGTGCCCTCTGTAAATGTGTATAGCCCGGCATGATCACGCCCATATACCGCTCAGCGAGGGTCACGAGAGACTGTTGAAGTCGTTGGAGATCATTGCGCAAGTGTTGCAGGGTATCCCGGAGATAGAGTCGAAGATCGAGGGTGACTTGATCATTCCGGCTTCGGCCGGTGTGGAGTTTCCCGCCAACCGGCCCAATGAGCTCAGTCAGCCGCCGTTCAATACTCATATGCACATCTTCATCTTCGGTCTTCCATTGATGACGGCCTGCGCGAATGTCCTCCCGAATGGTCAGGAGTCCTCGAATGATGGTTTTGCATTCTCGCTGGGGCAAGACTTTAGCCCGTTGTAACGTTTTACAGTGCGCGATACTGCCTTCGATGTCATACTCGTACAGACGGCGATCAACGCTGATCGAGGCCGTGAACGTTTCCACCAGTTTGTGTGTTTGGCCTTGAAACCTCCCTCCCCAGAGTTTTTGATCTCCGGTTTTTGGGGTCGGAATGTGTTGAGAGGGTGCTGCAGAAAGGGATCGAATGCTGGGCGAGATGACGCCGGCGCGTTTCTTCATGAATTCTACTTTCCTAACCATTCAAGCAAAATAGCTTTTTGGATGTGAAGGCGGTTTTCGGCTTGGTCTAGAACTACCGATTGTGGGCCGTCCAGCACGTCTTCGGTTATTTCCTCTCCCCGATGGGCCGGCAGGCAATGCATGACCAGCGCATTGGGTTTTGCCTGTTTCATTAGCTGACTGTTGACCTGATAGGGGGTCAGAGCGGCCATGCGTGGTTGCTGCTCGTGTTCCTGGCCCATGCTGATCCAGACATCTGTATAGATCACGTCAGCGTCCGTTGCTGCAATTTTAGGATCGTGGGTGATTTCAATCCTGGCACCTGTTTGTTGGCCTTCTTTTTGCGCCGCTTCAACAATGCGACGATCAGGTTCATAGCCTTTTGGGCATCCTACCGCCACGTGCATACCCACCTTGGCCCCGACCTCGAGAAGGGAGTGGGTGATATTGTTTCCATCTCCAATATAGGCCAGCTTTAAGCCTTTCGCGTGGTCCCTGTGTTCGACAATGGTCAACAGATCAGCTAAAGCCTGGCAGGGATGACAATCGTCCGTTAACCCATTGATGACAGGAATCGAGGTATGTCGTGCCCATTCTTCTAAAGAGGCTTGGTTGAATGTTCTTACAACGAGCCCATCCAAATAGCGCGTTAAGACTTTAGCCGTGTCTGCTAAGCTTTCTCCACGGCTCAGTTGGATTTTTTCGGAGGCTAGAAATAAGGCTTGTCCACCCAGCTGATTCATGCCGGCTTCAAACGACACTCTGGTCCGCGTAGAGGGTTTTTCAAAAATAAGCCCCAGCGTTTTTCCCTTCAACGGAAAGGTGGTACGACCCTGTCTTCGGGCAGCCTTCATCTTTTGAGCAAGGGCAATCAAATGGTGAATCGTATTCCGAGGAATATCGGCCACCGTCAGCAAGTCCTTGGGAAGAGCCGTTGTCTTCTTGTGTGGTGGGACAGGCATGGACTTTCGGGTACGAGAGGGCTGACTTGGTGATGACATGACTTATCGATGTTTGGAAAGAATGTCAGAGAGGACGGACAGGAGTCGATCAATTTGTGAGTTGCTGATGATTAAGGGAGGCACAAATCGGAGGACTCGTCCCATGGTGCAGTTTATCAGGACCCGGCGTTCAAGGCATTCCAGGACCAGGGGTTTTCCGTCAATGGTTAATTCTAAACCCTGGAGCAGTCCCATGCCTCGGGCTTCATGAATGCAGGAGAATTGTTCTTTCAGGGAGCCGAGTCCTTTGGCTAAATAGCGACCGGCAACCAGTCCCTGTTCCAGTTTTCCGCCTTCAATGAGGAGATCTAAGACTTTTAAGGCTACCGCACAGGCTAGAGGGTTACCTCCAAACGTGGAGGCGTGAGTGCCTGGCTCAAATGCCGCTGCGACGTTGTCTGTGGCCAGACAGGCCCCGATGGGGACGCCTCCCCCCAGCCCTTTGGCTAACGTCATAATGTCAGGTTGAATTCCGAACTGCTCATAGGCAAACAACGTTCCCGTGCGTCCCATCCCGGTTTGGACTTCATCAAAAATCAGGAGGATTTGTTTCTCTGTGCAGAACTCTCGAAGTTCTTTCAGATAGGAAGGATGGGGAACTATGACGCCACCTTCAGCCTGAATGGGTTCTAACATCACAGCTGCCGTTTGTGGAGTGATATTGGCTTTCAACGCCTCCAGATCATTGAAGGGAACGTATCGAAATCCAGGAACAAGCGGCCCGAATCCTTCTTGTAATTTTGGCTGGCCGGTTGCGGTGAGACTGGCCAATGTTCGTCCATGAAAGGAATTCACCATGGTCAGAATCTCAAACCGTTCCGGACCGAAGGCGTTGTGTGCATACCGCCTGGCTAATTTTATGGCGGCCTCGTTGGCCTCTGTGCCGCTATTACAAAAGAACACTTTGTCTGCAAAGGACAGTTCTATCAGGCGTTGGGCCAGACTGGCTTGTGGTTCGGTATAAAACAGATTGGAAGTATGAATGAGTTGCCGGGCTTGTCGTGTGATGGTCTCCACAAGATCCGGGTGGGCATGGCCTAGGATATTGACGGCAATCCCTGCGAGACAATCGAGATATTCCCGGCCTTCCGCGTCGTACACTAGACATCCATTTCCTCGGACCAGCGAAATGGGGAGACGGGTATAGGTATTCATCAGATATCTACCCGTATTTTCTTGGAGTTCACTTGTGAGCATATTGGGAAAACCCCGCGTGAATGCAGGCGAATTTATCACACGACTTCTTAGGTCCGCAATGAGGTTCCGGGTGGGAGATTGATCGGATTGCGGAAAAGCAGGAGAAACTTCGTCCGAGATTCCAATCCAGGCTAGAGCGTGCCGTTAATGCTGAGTGTGGCTATACGGCTAGTCAGGAGACTGACGCCGAAGGTCGTAGGCCAAGCCCAATTTGCTCAACGTCCAAATGAGCCACTTGGATGGATCAAAATTATACCAGCGGATCCCATTTCGATAGTCACTTTGATACATATGATGATAGTTGTGATATCCCTCCCCAAATGTGAGTAATGATATCCACCAACTATCTCGGCTCGAATCAGCTGTTCCATGGGGTTGATCACCCCAAATATGGCAAATGGAATTGATGAAGAATGTTGAGTTTAGGACAAAGAAGGTACGTGCGAGTCCAGCCAAGAGAAAGCACCCGACACCTCCAATCCACCCGTTGTACAAAAGTCCCACTACGAATGGTAATAGAAGTCCAGACAGGAGAATGGGAAGGTAATATTTATCTTGCCACAAAATCAGAGGGTCCTGCTGAAGGCGTGTGGCATATTTTGGATCACGATTGGGATCTTTCCAAAAAATCCAGCCACAATGGCTGTGCCAAAATCCAAGCGTGGCGTTATAGGGATCTTCTTTCTGGTCGCACCGGGCATGATGCCTGACATGATCACTAGCCCATCGTAACGCTGAGTTTTCTAACGCCATCCCCCCGGCGATTAAGAAGGCGGCTTTGATCCAGTTGGGGCACTTAAAGCTCCGATGGGTGATTAACCGGTGATAGCCCACTGTAATGCCTAATCCTGTGATCAGGTAAAGGATGACAAACATTGTCCAGTCTACCCAGGAAAAATCATAAAAATAGGCATACAATGGGAGCCCGACGATTGTGGCTATCACAATTGACCCAAACAGAATCATTGTGGGGTAATCTCGTTGTGGAGTTCCGGCTAAGGAGGGGTCTAACGTTCGTGACATAGCGATCTAAGTCCTCTTAATATCTCCATCACCATAGAGGAGATTTCCCATGAAAAAGGAAGTTCCACGGTGAGAGATTTGTTAGTGAAATGAAACCTGGAATTGGTATCTCTTTTACATACTTACAAAGCGGGTTGTTGGAACCGACTAACACAGACCTGAATATGCCTGTGTAAAAGAGTGGGTTGAAAATATACGCTAACAGATTAGATGAAAAAAGGAAAGTACATGGCAGAATTCAACATTGATACTCTTCACGAATATAAGATACCAGATTTATGGGAAAAAGCTAGGGGGCCCTGTGCAGACAAGGCCCCCCTAATACTACTGCAGGTGGTTATTTTTGAATTCGCATCATCTTTTTCAGCGCCGTTCTCCTTTGCTATGGGCTCTGGATGAGTCACTAGGAAGAAAAACAGAGATCCGGGAGTTATATTAATACTTGTAGCTGTCTTCTTTGAACGGTCCATTGACTGGTACGTGAATATAGTCAGCCTGAGTTTGAGTGAGTTTAGTGATAACCCCTCCAAACCCACGAACCATATGGGCAGCCACTTCTTCATCGAGATGTTTCGGTAAGACTTCCACGGTAATTGTCCCACCTTTTTGGTCTGCGAATTTCCGTTCGTAGAGGTAGATTTGAGCGAGGACTTGGTTGGCAAATGAACCATCCATGATTCGGGAAGGGTGCCCGGTCCCATTTCCCAAATTCACCAAACGCCCTTCAGACAGCAAAATGAGGTGATTCTTGCTGGCTTTGTCACGATACACTGTATGCACCTGAGGCTTCACTTCCTCCCATTCCCAGTTCTTACGCATAAAGGCAGTATCGATTTCATTGTCAAAGTGCCCGATATTGCACACGACCGCCCCAGATTTCAGTGATTGCAGTATGGCTGAATTGCAGACATTCAAGTTGCCGGTAGCCGTGACCACTAAATCCGTGTTTTGAAGAAGGGCGGAGTTGACATCTTCGATCTTGCCCGTATTGATGCCATTTTTGTAGGGAGAAACGACTTCATAGCCATCCATACAGGCTTGCATGGCACAGATTGGATCAATCTCTGAAATTTTGACAATCATGCCTTCCTGGCGGAGTGATTGGGCCGAACCTTTTCCGACATCGCCGTACCCGATCACGAGGGCCTTTTTCCCTGACAGGAGGTGGTCAGTCGCGCGTTTGATGGCGTCATTCAAGCTATGTCGGCAACCATATTTGTTGTCATTTTTTGATTTGGTGATCGAATCGTTCACATTAATGGCTGGAACCTTTAGCGTGCCATTTTTTAACATTTCCTGTAGACGATGGACCCCAGTGGTTGTTTCTTCAGTAATCCCATGAATTCGGTCCAACATGACTGGATATTTTTTGTGGAGCATCATTGTTAAGTCGCCACCGTCGTCCAGCACCATGTTGGCATCCCACGGTTGGCCATCTTTTACAATGGTTTGCTCCAGGCACCACTCATATTCTTCTTCTGTTTCACCCTTCCAGGCAAATACCGGAATGCCCTTTGCGGCGATGGCAGCAGCGGCATGATCCTGTGTTGAAAAGATATTACAGGAAGACCAGCGGACTTCAGCTCCCAGTTCGATGAGCGTTTCAATTAACACGCCGGTCTGAATAGTCATGTGAATGCAGCCAAGAATTTTGGCGCCTTTTAATGGCTGGGAGTCGTGATATTTCTCTCGAAGAGCCATCAATGCCGGCATTTCTGTTTCGGCAATGCATAATTCTTTACGCCCCCAATCAGCCAGACGGATATCCGCAACTTTGTAGTCAGTCGAAGCGGTTTTGGTCATAGTTGCAGTGCTCATAGAAATTTCTTCCCCTTGTCAATGATTGATGGAGCCCCTAGAAAAAAGGGAGGCAGGCTTGCCCTCATCCTCCCCAATGGGCCATGTAGGCTGTTGGAAATTATAGACCTGCCCCTTTTCGGAGCAAATTTGCTTTGTCTGTTTTTTCCCAGGTAAACCCCGGTTCGTTCCGGCCAAAATGGCCGTATGCAGCGGTTCTTTTGTAGATGGGGCGTCGCAGCTTGAGGTGCTCGATGATACCCCCTGGGGTTAATGGGAAATGTTTGAGAATTAGTTTTTCGATTCGCTCAATGGACGTTTTTTCGGTGCCCTTTGTATCAACCAAAACGGAAACCGGTTCCGCGACCCCAATGGCATAGGCTAATTGCACTTCGCATTTTTCTGCTAATTGGGCGGCAATGACATTTTTGGCAATGTAACGGGCCATGTATGAGGCTGACCGATCCACCTTACTGGGGTCTTTCCCCGAAAACGCACCTCCTCCGTGACTTCCAACCCCGCCATAAGTGTCTACGATGATTTTTCGTCCCGTCAGTCCCGTATCACCCATGGGACCACCGACGACAAAGCGGCCAGTGGGATTAATATGGAATCTGATAGATTTTGGATTGAAAAATTTCTTAGGCATGACGGGAATAATCACTTTTTCCATCACATCTTTTTCGATTTTCTTTAACGTGACGGCATCGCTGTGCTGAGTGGAAACCACGATGGTGTCAATTCGAATGGGTTTCCCGTTTTTATATTCGACGGTCACTTGTGATTTCCCGTCAGGCCGAACCCAGGGGAGAATATTCTTTTTCCGAACTTCTGCTAGTCTTCTGGTGAGCCGGTGGGCCAAGATAATGGGAATCGGCATGAGTTCAGGAGTTTCATTTGAGGCGTACCCGAACATAAGTCCTTGATCGCCAGCGCCTCCTGAATCCACCCCCATGGCAATGTCACCTGATTGGTTATGAATGGAGGTCAATACGGAGCAGGTATTGTAATCGAATCCCCATGTGGCATCAGTATAGCCAATTTCCCGAATAGTCTCCCGAATGATATCGGGTATTTCAACATACGCTCGGGTGGAGATTTCTCCTGCCACAAAGGCGATTCCGGTGGTCAGAATGGTTTCACATGCCACCCTGCAGTTCTTATCTTTTGCAATGATTGCGTCAAGAATACCGTCGGAAATCTGATCGGCAATCTTATCGGGATGCCCTTCCGTGACCGATTCCGAGGTAAAGAGAAAATTGGTCTGTCTCATCGAATCCCCCTAACCAACTTGCTTGAGCCGTATGTCCATCATGGGCATGGTCTCATTTGGTGAATAAAGCAAAACACAAAACTATCAAACATAACCGAATTAAGTTGATTTACGCAATTTCTTGGATAATTTTCTTCATTTCAATTGATCTGCCTGGAGACACTATCTATCGATCCTCAGTCAGTGACGCAATTTGCAGTATTGATTGCTAGCCGTCACTTACGAGGCTTGCTTTTCGAATGAAAAGGCTTGTGTCGCTTCTTAATGGGAATGTTGATTTGGTTTTGTTTAGTGAAATCGTGTTGCCAAGTATCCTGATACGATACGTTAGAAGTACGTAATATGAAAATAAGTACTTTTACGTGTTTGTCATGAATTTCTATAAGACCGGGAAAAACGCAAACAACGACTTTCAATGCATTTGAAAAATATATGATTTTATAGATGTTGCTTATGCCAAGGTGTAAATGGTTGCTGGGTTGCGTACCTAGAATTCCCAGTGGTAAGATCGGCACTGATTTCATCTGAAAAAACGTCTGTTTATAAGCATTTCCTGGTGATTGAGACGAGGGTGTGGTGCCGCTTTTTCTAGAGCGGAAATCTGTAAGGAGGCTAGTTGATGTATAAAACAATATATGTCCCGGTTGATAATTCAGACCATTCGAATATGGCTGTAGAACTGGGAGTGCAGTTCGCTAAAGTTTTCGGATCGAAAATTGTGGGAAGCCATGTGTATGCCGCGAAGATGCATGATAAGCGATTTAAGCAGATGGAGGCAGGTCTTCCCGAGGAATATCATGACGAAAAAGAGTTAGATCGCCAACGCCAAATTCATGACTCCCTTATCACCAGAGGCTTACAAATTATCACAGATTCGTATTTGGATTTTGTCGACCAGAAATGTGCGGAAGCGAACATTCCCCTGGAGCGGCGTTCACTTGAGGGACGAAACTGGAAAGCACTTGCCGAAGATATTACAAAAAATGGGTATGACCTGACCATTATGGGGGCTTTGGGGGTTGGAGCGGTAAAAGACTCTGTTATCGGGAGTAACACGGAGCGGGTAATCCGTCGGGTTCGTAATTCGGACATGTTTATTGTGAAAGATACCAAGCCCATGAACGGGGGAAAAATTGTGGTAGCCGTTGATGGGAGCCATTACTCTTTTGGAGGATTGAAGACCGCTCTGGCCTTGGGGAAGGCCCTTAATAAGCCGGTGGAAGCGATTTCAGCATTCGATCCTTATTTTCACTATGCGGCGTTTCACAGTATTTCCGGTGTCTTGAATGAAGAGGCTGGAAAGGTGTTTCGATTTAAGGAGCAGGAAAAGCTTCACGAAGAAGTCATCGACAGCGGGTTAGCGAAAATTTACCAGTCTCATCTTGATGTCTCTCGCGATGTCGCACAAGACGAGGGTGCGGATATTAAGACAACTCTTCTCGACGGCAAAGCGTTTGAGAAAATTATTCAGTACGTTCGAAAAGAGCAACCATGGTTGCTCATCGTTGGACGGATTGGTGTGCATAGTGATGATGATATGGATATTGGCAGCAATGCCGAAAATCTCTTGCGTTCAGCTCCTTGCAATGTCTTGGTATCCAACAGAAAGTTCGTTCCTCCGATTGACACACAGGCTGAATACACGATTGCCTGGACGGAAGAAGCCTTGCGACGGATGGAGAAGATCCCCGTCTTTGCACGGGGAGTGGCAAAGACTGCGATTCATCGATACGCCATTGAAAAGGGGCATACCATCATCAGTAATTCGGTCATTGATGATGCGGTTGGTGATATTTTGCCCAAAGGTGCCATGGACGCGATGAAAACATTAGGCGGTACTCTTGATGCGGCAGGAGTCGATCGGAATGCCATGCAAGCAGGGAATGAAGTCGCCCAGGATTTAATGGGTTCCACGTTGAGCGGCATGATGTCTCAGGTGGTGGAAGAAAAACCGGTTACTGCAAGTCCCATGAGTGCCGTGAACCAGAATTATTTGGATCGGATGTCCCGAGATTATTATGTGTGTGGGGGATGCGGCTATATTGGGAAAGGTGATCATCCGGTTATGTGTCCCGTCTGTGGGCTGGATGGAGCACAATTCAAGCAAGTCGATAAATCTATTTTTGAGGCGGCAGCGCAGGCGGAAGGTGGCCTAGAAACGCAAGTGGCGTATGACGATATTCCCATGCAGTGGACCAAAGACGCTCGGGAAGCGATTCGAGCAGTTCCCGCTGGTTTTCAACGCCGACGGGCAAAAGCAAAAATCGAAAAAACTGCCAGGAAGCTCGGGATGACCACAATTACGTTGGAATATTCGGGACCGATGATCCAAGAAGCGGCAAGTGAAGACTACACACCAATTTTTGCCAATAAAACGGCTGGGGAGACATCAACTATGGTCTCTGAATCCAACAATGAAGATGCTGGCAACGCGAATGGAGCAGATCCATACATGTGGGAGCCGGATGCCCTGCAACGATTAGAAAAAGCTCCTGCCGGATTTATGCGGGATTGCACTAAAGCGTTAATCATCAAGCATGCCGAAAAAATTGGAACCACCACCATAACTCTTGACGTCGCTAACCAGGGGATTGAGCAAGCCAAGCACACCATGGAAGAAGCCATGAAAACTGGGAATGTCAAAGATATCGTCGCCAAGTTAACCGGCACGGGCGCTCCCTCTGAAGCCCAATCCGGAGCTGGCCACAATGGGTAAGTCACTCCCTGTTCTCAGTTCATTCATCAATACGCTGAACTCGCTAGGATCCAGCGCAGTATCGAGGTTTGAATCCTTGCGCCCCGATTCCGGAGCGCCTGGAGACGGCCGAACCGTGGACGATTTTAAACCCTACCTAGTGGCCCTCAATTTAACCAAGCGATGTAATCTCAAATGTGACCATTGTTATCTGGATGCCACGACAAAACTGGGCGGGGGGCAGGATGAATTGACGACGGAAGAATGTTTTCGTCTCATTGATCAGATTGCCGAAGTCAATGCCGGGAGCCTCCTTGTTATTACCGGGGGAGAGCCGTTGGTTCGCCCGGATATTCTTGAAATCGCGCGTCACGCCGTCGAGCAACGATTTATGGTCGTGTTTGGCACCAATGGAATGCTGATTGACGACAAGATGGCCAAAGCCATGGTTGACATTGGCGTAATGGGGGTGGGCATTAGTATTGATTCCCTGGATTCAGCAACACACAATGCGTTTCGAGGTTTACCTGGGGCATGGGAAGGGGCTATGGCCGGTATTGAAGCCTGTAAGCGAAATGGCCTTCAATTTCAAGTACATTTCAGCGCACAGCCCATGAATTACAAGGAATTACCAGCGGTCATCGATTGGTCACACGAATTGGGTGCCAAGGTCTTAAATGTCTTTTTCATGGTGTGTACAGGACGAGGTGAAGAGCTCACCGACATCACTCCTTCACAATATGAAGAAGTCCTGACCTATTTAGTGGAAAGCCAAGATAAATACCAGGATATGTTGGTTCGGGCGCGTTGTGCGCCGCATTTTAAGCGCCTGGCCTATGAAAAGGACCCAAATTCTCCCATCACCAAAGCACAAGGGTACATGGGTGGAGGATGTCTGGCAGGGACTAACTATGCGCGAGTGACACCAAACGGTGATCTCACGCCGTGCCCGTATATGCCCTTGTCTGCAGGAAACATCCGCGAAACGAGCTTTGTTGATTTATGGGAAAATTCAGAGGTTTTTAATTCCTTTCGCTATCCTCACCTCAAGGGTAAATGTGGAGATTGCGAATACAGTGAAATCTGTGGTGGATGCCGTGCCCGTCCCTACGTGGACCACGGGGATTGGATGGATGAGGACGAATGGTGCCTGTACACCCCGAAAGGGGGGGAGAAAATCCAAGTGGCCTTCAATGTGCCGGAAGCCTCGTCCGTGGAATGGGAGGCCGCAGCGGAAGAGCGGCTCAGTCGTATCCCGTACTTTCTTCGCGCCATGGTCAAAAAAGGCGTCGAGCGTCATGCTGCCGAAGAAGGTATTCCAGTCGTGACGATTGAGTTAATGGAAGAACTTCGGAAGCGTCGGTTCGGGAATGAAAAGCCTGTGTTTAAGTTCTAATGGAATCCCTCCTCGGAGTCCTCACCGACCTTAATCAGATTATTCCTATCCTGGTGCATTGGCTGCACCTCTTATCTGCCGTCGTGTGGATTGGGGGGCTGGCTTTTCTTGTCATGGCTGTGACGCCAGGTCTCAAAACCGCTATTCCCAGAGAATTTATCCGACCGATATCTGAAACCTTCTATCAGCAATATAAACGGGTAGTCGGGATTCTCTTGGTGGTCATTCTTTTCACTGGAGGAGCGAATCTTCATTATGTGAGTCAGAGCATGGTTATGCAGTCCGGGGAAAATGTCGCCTATCATGCCAAATACCTCACAGTCTTTTTCATTAAATTGGCGTTGGTGCTAGGAATTCTGACCATCTTTCTGTACACCATCATCTTTAAAAATGAACCCACCGGTGGTGAAACAAGCGATGAATTGGAAGAGATGGCCTTAGAGCCAGTTCCATTTCAGCGTGTGGCATTATGGATGGGCGTCTTTATCATTCTTTGTGCGGCGGCGATGAAACATCTTCATGTGTAGCTCACCCTGGTTTCACTGAGTCTTGCCTGGCGTAGTTTTCTCGCCTTTTCCTCAGCATCTATCTTCTGAATTTTCTCATGAATCGAATTCACCAGTGGGAATGGCTGGTGGACCACGGAAAAACCGCCTGCTGTTTGGGAATACCGGCGTGTTTTCTGATCATTAGATGATACGGGATGCTTCTGGATTCTCGCATGGATCCATTCTTCATGATCCCTCCGGACTGCTTGAGAGATCCTCCTCGATAAATTGCTGGGAGCGCTGCGGCCAACCCAAGCCTCGTGATGAGGCTTTATTGCGGGATGGTTGACTGGGGGACTCTATCCAGGCTATCACTGATCGGATTCTTTCGATTTTCCGTCTTATGGATCTGGTAGACGACCGGACGCCTGAAAGCGAATTTTCGTACCTGTTTGATCACCCTATTTAGTTGTTTGCTGTCCAATGGCTCGATCTTCCCGTTCTCGCACCACTCGTCCTCGCACCACACCATCTCCTGAAGTGCCACAAGGGCCTTCGGATCTGCCGGTCGAAGTTCCCTTGGAGCCACCCCCGCATAGGCCCTTGGTGGCTCTGGTGGGAAGGCCGAATGTAGGCAAGTCCACGTTGTTCAATCGGATTGTCGGCCATCGCACGGCAATTGTGGATGATGTTTCCGGAGTCACCCGGGATAGAAACACGGCAGACTGTGATTATCAGAATCGGATATTCACGCTGGTCGACACCGGTGGGCTGGATCTGAATACTGACGATGTGATTGTGGAGCAGATCAAATATCAAACCCAAGCAGCTATTGAGGAAGCCGATCTGGTGATCGCGGTTATGGATGGTCGGGTGGGGTTGTCGCCGTTGGATGTCGATCTCGTTAAGCTGTTGCGACCGGTAACGAAGCCGGTTTTTCTGGCGGTGAACAAGATTGATACTCCACAGGCTGAACCGCTCTTGGCGGATTTCTACAAATTAGGGGCGAAGGCCATTTTCCCTATTTCAGCTGAGGGAGGATTAGGGGTAGACGAACTCCTTGAGGCGCTCTTGCCCTATCTTCCTCAAGCCCCCGAGGATCAGGTTCAAGAGGAGGTTCCCAGGATCGCGGTGGTGGGACGACCCAATGTGGGCAAGTCGACGTTGGTCAATGCCATTCTCGGTGAACAACGACTCATTGTCAGTGATATTCCCGGAACCACACGCGATCCAATTGATTCAATGGTCAGCCTTCATGGACGACGGTATATCTTTACGGATACGGCAGGTCTCCGACGACGGGGGCGGATCGAGCGGGGGATTGAAGGCTATAGCGTGGTGCGTGCCATTCGCGCGTTGGGAAGGTCTGATGTCGCTGTGCTGGTATTAGATGGGGTAGAAGGAGTCACGGAACAAGATACGAAAATTGCCGGCTTAATCAGTAAACAAGGGCGAGGCTGTGTCATCCTCGTAAATAAATGGGACTTGCGGGCAGGAGATCGTGAGGCGTACCCCGCCTACAATCTCGAATTAGCTCGGCGGTTTCCGTTTTTTGCCTATGTGCCGGTTGTCTTTGTGGCCGCAGTTCACCCGGAGACGCTCACGCGGCTCTTCCCTAAAATTGATCAAGTTGTGGCAAATTTTTCCAAACGCATTCAGACCCGTAAGCTGAATCTGTATGTCCAGGAACTCCTGGAAAAAAATCCCATGACGTTGGTCAGAGGCAATCCCAAAAAGTCTGTGTTTATCACGCAGGTGGCGACCAAGCCGCCTACCTTTGCGTTATTTGTCAAATCCGCGCCCAAAGTTCCCGCCTCCTACCTCCGTTATCTAGAAAACTCTATCAGGACGGAATATGGTTTTGAGGGCATTCCGCTCCGGATATTGTTGCGCAGTCAATAAAGAATTTTGGCAATCGCCTAAGCTCCCTGGCTGAAGCATCCTGTGTCCGAAGGGCGGGAAATTTTTGAAGTTCCGCCATTCATGCAGTACAATTTGAAGCATGAATCGTCTTTTTTGGATGGGCGCCCTGATCCTCATCAACGGCTTGGTCATCTCAGGCCTAGCCGCTTCCCATGAGTCGAGAGATGCTGCTGCGCAACCCGATATTGAGCAAGGACGAGACCTCTACCGGATTCATTGTCTGGAATGTCATGGGACGGAAGGACGGGGTGATGGCCCACGGGCAGCTCTGTTGGCCCCTCGCCCCGGAAATTTAGTTTCGGCAGCTACCTCTACCAAAACTGATGAAGAACTCCTCGAGATTCTTGCCAAGGGAGTTCCCCGAACGGCCATGCGTGGGTGGAGTGATCAATTGTCGGTGGATCAACGGCGCAATGTCCTCGCCTATGTTCGAACTCTCGTGCATTTTCAAGACCCACCTTCCCCTCCGCTTCCCTCTCCTGGGCCTTAGCTCTTTGTCGGCTTAAAGCGGGCCTTGGAATTTTCCGGTCGCATCTGGCTCAAGTGATCGAAGTAGTGGACGAAGGCTTGTATCCCCCCTGAGGCTTGTCCCCAATCGAAATATTCATTGGGTGCATGATACCCATGTTCCGGCAGACTGAGGCCCATAAACAGAATCGGGACCTTCCAGGCACGTTCTAACACCGCAATGGCTCCGATAGATCCACCTTCCCGCACAAACACCGGTCGGCGTCCAAAGCCTTTGGCTACAGCCTCTTGCAGCGCCTCCGCATAGGGGCCATCGGAAATTCCACGATAGGGTTCCAGTTCTCCATCATTAATCACCTCAATATCAGGGTTGCGGGCACGAAGGTGTTTTTTCAGGAGCCGGAAAACTTTTTGGGGATGTTGATTGGGAACCAACCGCATACTCACTTTGAGTTCACCCCAGGCAGGCACAATGGTTTTGACCCCTGGCCCCATGTGTCCGCCCGTTAACCCATGCACTTCAAAGGTGGGAGAGGCCCAGATCCGTTTGAGTAAATCTTGAGGATCGGAGGTTCGGAGTGATCGTAGTTGATAGGCTTCTTTAAAGAGACGAACCTGAAATCCTGATGCCAGAAAATTTTTCATTTCGGTGCGGGTGGGCGGGATAACATCATCGTAGAATCCAGGTATTTTCACCCGCCCGGTTTTCGCGTCCAAGCAGGAATAGGCGGCGTCACACAATTCGGCTAAGGGATTGCGCGCCCCTCCTCCCGTGAGCCCGGAATGAATATCGGTTTCCCCTGTGCGAAGCACCAACTTGGCGACTAACAATCCGCGAAGGCCACAGGAGAGAGCCGGGCGATCCTTCGCCACCCAAATCGTATCGGACACCAGGACCGAATCGGAGGGAGGGACGGCTTTACGGTTCTGAAGGACCTCGGAAAAGTTCGGGCTGCCAATTTCTTCTTCCAACTCCCAGAGGACCCGAATATTCAAGGGAATGCCGGCTTCTCTCGCAAATCTGGCAGCAAAGAGGGCGGTTAAGGCTGGACCTTTATCGTCCGTTGCCCCACGGCCACAGTACCGATCACCATCTTTATGAAAGGTAAAGGGGGGCTGACGCCATTCCGGTTCCTTCGCGGGTTGGACGTCTAGATGATTGTAAATGGTCAGGCTGGGATATTGTCGCCCGGCTACCCATTCTCCGGACACGCTGGGATAACCACTGGTGTTCACAATAGAGGCCTTGGCTCCAAATCGTTCCAGGTATTGAACGGCCAATTGTGCCATCCGGTGCATATCGGGAACATGTTCAGGGTCTGAACTCACGGATGGCACTTCCACCATCTGCCCCAAGAGGTCTTCAAAGCTGGCGCGGTGATCCTGAATGTAGGTGCGTAATTGGGATTGATAGTCACTCATGAGATGACGGTTCCTTTTCGTGAGTGGGCTTAGGGTGCAAGCAAGAGCACGAAGGTGGCAAACACGGGTGATATTCCGTGAACAACCACAGCATGGGCAAGGCTAGCATGTCTGTCATCCAACGGAAAACGGCACTGGGGCGAAGGTCACAATGAAAATAGCCAAGGCCGCCCAGGCGACCCATTGGCGGTGTTTGCCCAATACCGTGTGAGGGTCCATCACCGGCGGGTGGGCAATGCCGACAAGGCTAGCCAGACCGACCCAGAGAATCCAACCAGGCCAACCCGTGAGGCCCAAATAAATGAGGATGGGGATCGTGGCCAAGGCCAGTGAGCGTTGCCGACGGCCTAATACCGCAAATGCCACATGGCCTCCGTCCAATTGCCCCAAGGGCAATAAATTAATCGCGGTCACGAAAAACCCGAACCACGCCGCAAAGGCAATGGGATGGAGCACAACATCGTGCGTGGGTGGAATCGGTCCAAACATCATCCAAGCAAACCATTGCAGTAGGAGAGGTTCGCCCAACTGTAATCCATACGTTTGTGATCGTGGGACGATATGAGAAAAAGAGAGTCCGATAATAATGGCGACGACCGCAGCGATAAATCCGGCAATGGGACCTGCAACGCCAATATCAAAAAGCGCGCGCCGATTCATGATTGCCGAACGCATGCGAATGACGGCCCCAAAGGTTCCGATGAAGTGTGGAGGTCCAGGGATGAATAGCGGAAATGAGGCAGGCACACGATGAATTCGGGACAAGAGGTAATGCCCGAATTCATGGGTAACAAGGATTCCTAAAAGGGTGGCGGCAAATGGGATCCCATTAACTAATGAGCCAGGATACCGAATCAAAAAATCCCAGGCTCCGTTGACGGGTTTCGTATTAACTTGAAACGCCCCTGCCCAGAGTGTGGTAAACACGGTGAGCCCAAAGAGCAGAATGGGAAGTCCCCATCGAGAAAAGGCGCTGGGAGTTGGTGAAGGGACTTCGTCCATCTCATCCGAAGTTTCCACCGGTTCAGGTTGAAACAATGGCCAACGATCTGATCCGTGGTAGGGAGTGCTCAGCATCCGTTCTCGAAGAATGTCGTCTTTGGAGATAGGCATGATCAGGGGCGGAGGAGCAGTCTGGTTGGCTGGGGGGACAGGATTCAACAGAGAAGGGGGAGGACTTGGTTTGTCCTCCGAATGGGCTGAAGAGGTAGGAGGCTCGTGATCCATCAAAACGTCCTTATTGAATCAAGCCATGAGGTGGTCCGACACAAAATATCAAGCAAATGGATTGTGCGCTTGTTCCTCACTCACTGTTGTGGAGGGGCCATGGCCAGGGAACAAGACCGTGTCTTTTGGTAAGTGTAACAGGGTGTGGCGAACGGATTGTAAATGCTGAGGATACAACGAAAAAGGGTTGGAGCGACCCACCGACCCCGCAAAGAGCGTATCTCCCACAAAGCACAGCGCCTGGCCTTTGAGCGATAACAGATAGCAAAATCCTCCAGGGGTATGGCCGGGCGTGGCCAAACATTCAACCGTCAGCTCTCCCAGGGCAATCATCTGATGGTCGGCAGGTATTTTTATCGAGGCGTCAGATGGCCTCCAGGGGAGCAGGTCGAGATCCCCGTTTCCCAGATAAACCGGCACTGGCCATTTAGCCAAAATTTCTTCCAGTCCTCCCGCATGATCGGCATGCCCATGGGTGAGACAGACGCCGATTAAGGTTAAGTTTCGTTGCGTGATGCTTGTGAGCATCTGTTTGGCATTGTACCCTGTATCAATCATGAGGGTTTGTTTTGTGTTGGGATCAGTTAACAGGTAGCCTTTGACCTCATATCCGCCAATGTCACCTTTGATGGTCTGAACAAGATCGTGTTCGGTCGTCCACTCCGGTTGAGGCTGAGGCAACCATCCGTCCAAAGTCAGGTTCACCAGCGGGGCAACACGCAGGTGCAAGGCCTGGCTGATCCCTTGTATCTCGCCTTTGGTCGGAAGCCGGTGGCCTTTCTCAAGGTGCTCCACGTCGGCCTGCTCGACTTTTGCCAATTCCGCCAGGGTCTCAATCCCCAGCCCTTGTCCAAAGCGAGCCTTTTTAATAATGTCGCAAAATTCGTCTTCTAAGCTCATTGAATACTCATATGGGGATTGGACGAAAGAAACCGGAAGCACTCTACCTCGGTTGCCTGCTTCATCTAAGCAAAAAAGAGGGGTCTGAGGAAAGGGGGTATCTGCCGGATTTCGATTATGGGCCTGTGGAATAATTCTTTATTTTTCAAATAGGAATTCTATTTGACACACTTAATGGCTAATGGCCTACCAAGAGGAGGTGGGAATGTTGAAAAAGGCCAGCCTGCCTGTGCGGCGTACGCCGACAGGTCCAGCAAGGTCACATGAAGCGAGGAACCCGAGGCGTACCTGTGGGTACGGGGAGGGGTTTCGAGCGAGGGGAACAACCGCTGGCGGCATTTTTCAACATTCCCATTATGGCCGGATCTCTACCCACCCACTCGAGGGAGTGAATGCCGAGATTTGGCCATACTTTTTTCAGCAACAACACGGGCCGTTCCATATTCCGGTCCCGTGAAAATGAACTAAAAGGAGTTTTTCGAGAGGGGAATTTGAGAACGAAAGAGAGTCCGATGAAATGATGCAGACGGCATTATGGTGAGCGGAGCCCTACGCGAACGATCTACCGCCAAACCCTCGCAGAGCCTCTTCAGTATCTTGACACGCCTTCAAGTAAGTAGTATGTTAGTAGCATGAAATCGAAGACGTCTATCACCCTATCAGAAGGCCTTATGGAAGCCATCGATCGGCGTTCCGGCCAGTTCAAGAACCGGTCAGATTTTATTGAGACAGCCGTCCGTTCCTATATTGCCCACATAACACGGCAGGAGCAGAACGCGAAAGATCTGGCCATCATCAATCGACGGGCAGACCAATTAAATAAGGAAGCTGACGATGTGCTGGGCTATCAGGTTATTTCGTGAAGAGAGGCGAACTCTATCGTGTAGTCCATCCTTCCGCCAAAGATCCACGTAAGCACAGGGTATTTGTGATCGTGAGCCGTCAGATTGTGATTGATTCTCGTCTGTCGACGGTTGTATGTGCCCCTATTTACTCAAGTCATGATGGGCTTTCAACTCAAGTGCTGGTTGGAACCGATGAGGGTTTAAAGCATGACAGCAGCATTCACTGTGATGAGCTGATCAGTTTGCAAAGAACCGTCTTGACCAACTACGTCGGCACCTTGTCTCCTTCAAAAATCGATGCCCTCAATCAAGCTCTTCGTATAGCATTGGATCTTCCTGAGTAGTAGAAGTAGGGCGGGGAGGCAGGACGGCAGCTTCAATTTTCCTCCTCTTGAAAGAATCTTCCTTAGTCGCAGGAATATCTGCTTCACCTTTGGGTTAAATGCAAGGCATTTGAGGTCTCTCCCCTGTAGTCGGCTTGTTCAATCTTGGCTATCCCGGCCATGGCTCTTATTAAGGCAGGGCCTAGCAAGAACCTGACTTTTTTCATGATATCGCAGAATTCGTCTTCTAAACTCATCGGACACTCATTCTGGGGTTGGCCGTAAGAATCGGAAACACTCTGTCTTGATCGCCTGCTTCATCTAGGCAAAAACGAGGGGTCTGAGGAATGGGGTATCTGTCTATTTCCGATTCTGGGCATTTGAACAATTCAATATGTTCTTGTGAGAGGGAGAGTGTTTTGCGATGAAAAAGGAGTAGCCCTCCACATAAGTCACTTCTTCAGGATGGAGAATTTGGCTCCACGAGTCATGACCCTTTGCAAATAACAATGGGTGATTGCATCCTGAGGGGGGGAATAAATACTGGATAGCCAGAAACCACCAAGAATTAATGGGGACCTCAATGGCTTTATGCCCAAACGAGGGGTGGTTACTCCATTGACATTATTGTGGGAATACGTTACTTAAGAGGAACTAATTAGTATGTTTGAAAGTGGCATTCACAAACCTAAAATTTTAAACGGAGGCAGAAAATGAAAAGTGGGCTAATCACGGTTTTTTTGGGGTTTTGTTTACTCAATCTGACCGGATGTATGGGAGTAGCCTCACCGGTTGCGGGATGGGCTTATACTGACGCAAAATTCGGCAACCAAGTTACGGATGGGGCTGCTGCGACTAAAACAGGAACAGCCTGTGCCACATCAATTCTTACTATGGTTGGGACAGGTGATGCTAGTCAGGAAAGGGCCATGGCGAATGGCGGAATCACTCAGGTTACGTACGTTGATCATTCCGCAAAAAATATCCTTGGAATCTGGGGTGAGTACTGTACTATCGTGCATGGATCGTAATCGGTTAGTAAATTGACTTCCTTATGGGGATTGTCCTAAGAATAAATTAGGACAATCCCTATTATTTTTTGTAGAAATATGTGAAAAACCAATGGTCATAAGATTATATTGATTGCAATTGTTACCGTCTAGGAGAGGCTCTCGAACTACCATGCGGGCCTTCATTGTCAGAAAAGGTATTTCCTTCCAAAAGGATTGGTCTTTTTTGCATAAAGACCCTCTTGGCCAAACCACGGGATATTAGAAAAGAGTTAACTGGCGAAGTTCCCCTCGCGGTTTGTCTAGCTCTTGAACATACTGTAAGGCAACCCCCCATTTCCTCTCTTCCTCACTGCCCTCATGTAATGGCCAGACGACCAAAACTTCCCGCCCCACAACTCTTTCTTGAACGCCGGTTTCCCTCGAAGCACCCTTGGCCCGTGAAACTCTTGAATATGTGCACCATTTGCGGAGGTACAATCTTTGAGGCGGCCGACACAGCCATTTGAATGTTCCCTGGGATCTGGTTGTTGCAGGGTGTGTTCGGTAAGGAGGGATAAGTTTTCCTAAAGGGTTGAGCGTGGCGTATTCGAAAAACTCATGTCCTCAGATTGACGACCCAGGGGATAGCCTGAATATCCTATCATGAGCAATGCTTTCCATTGGTCCTTTACCTTGGGCGAAGACCCTCCCGTGTTCTCACCTCCTATTCGATGATGATCAAAATCCCCGCTGACCATGGCATCCCCTTTGTGCATTCTGCTACTAGTGAAGTTGCCTCATGGACCTATCATGGGGCATTCCCATGCAGCAACCCTATTCACCATAAGAGGTGAGTTAAATTGCCTAGCCAGTTTTCTTGACATTTTATGAAATAGAACCCGAAATAGTATTTTATGGGCCCTTTTTTTGTGAAATATGTTGATTTAGGATTTTCTCGGAGAAGGATTTGTACTATTCCATAAAATCTGTGTTGCTCCTTACTTGGATGGTGGCCACTTTACTTCCGTGTCGTGTAGAGGCTTTGGATAACATTGAGATTTATCTGTCAGGCTATGGTATGGCCTCACAACCCTTAAGTAAGGGGGTTTCGTTTAAAGGCAGAGGGGTTTCAGGCGAAACGATCAATGGAGATCCGGGTTTGGGATTTAAGATAGGGTTATTCCCGCATTTTGCTGGTGGATACCTAGGCATTGAATTGGAATCATTTGGACAGAATAATTCTCTGAGGTTTCCCGTCGAAGAAAATGGTATAGCAACGGGTAAAGGTAAGAGCGGACTTATCACGTACAGTTCGATGGTCAACCTGCTGTTGCGGTATCCAGGCAGGTATATACGGCCTTATATGGGAATAGGAGGGGGACTTTCAAATGGGATCCTCCGCCATGCGGATATTCCCGGTAGATTAGACAACAATACAGAAATGGCATCAGCTCCGGGGTATCAGTTCTTTGGAGGAATTCAGTTGGTAATTGCTGACAATTGGTTTGTTTTTGGGGAGTATAAATACAGTGCTGCGAATTACCATTGGAACCAACTCGCCCTGAATTTTCGAAGTGAATATTTTTTAGGCGGAATCGGATATCTATTTTGATGTTGCTTCCAACTTGTCTCTGCAACTCCCAGGGTTTTTCTCATACCTAATTGCGGTTGAGTGGTTCTGCGAAGTTGGATGGAGCAATGGATCCTATGACTTGGTCATGAAAGTAATGGCATTCAAAAATCAAAAGTATCCATGAAATACACCCAAAACTTCATTGTCTTGATCATGGTGGGTGAATGTGGCTCGTACAGCGAAGTTTTTTGCAAATGTCCATCGTTGACTCACCGAGATAGGGATATCATCCGATTGATCTCCCAGGGGGTAGTACAGATATCCTGCTGACATGAGCCATTTCCAGTTCGGAGTGATGGTGGCCATCACGCCGCCAGATACTCCTCCCCCCACCCGGTGATTTTCTTTGTATGCGCCACTGACGTTGGCGTCTAGTTCGCCAAAGAGAAAAAAGACCTCTCGCTGAAACATCTTCGTTTCCAAGGCTCCTCCGGCTCCGGCATTCACATTCCCATTTGAACAGAGGTCGCAAGTCGATGTCTTGACGGTGTCCATCCCGACGTTAAGTTTCCATGACGGCGACATGAATAGCGAATCAATAGGGGCCAGCGAGAGGACATTGGCAAAGGTGAACCGTTCTACTCGAAATTGATCTCGTCGGTGATAATGCCTCAACCTCAAATCAAGTAATGTTATTTGGGCATCTTGGGTATACCCTGGGTCAGGGTCCAGGAGATCGTGATAGGCGCCTCGGAAGCTGATTTCTTCAAATATTTCATGGTTCCTCCATCCGACTCCACCTCCGACTCTGATCGTTTGGTGTCCGTGTTCGGGAGAGAGGGAAAAGGGTTCAACGGGAAAGGGGGCCGATGGGATGGGGATGTGACTGCGTGCCACTAAGATGGATCGATTTTGGGCCTTATAGTCTTCAGCCTTGTCTTGATCGGTTGCTCCTTTATATCGCAAGACGTCTGAAGCGAAATCCAGAAGGAATGTTTTCCGGTTTTGTGGTAATTGAAGAAATTCGGATTGGCTTATCATCTGAGGATCGTTAATGATTTTTGAGGACAATGAGGCTGCTTCTTTTCCTAATGCTTCCCGCTTTCGTTTGAGGAGAGTACTGCGGGCGGGTCGGTAAGAAATTTTTTGAACCAATCCTTTCTGTCGAGCAAGAAGGCGAATAGTATCGGCAGGAATCGTCCCAAAATGAAATTGGTCGGTTAGGTGGAGATTGGCATCGGCCACTTCCAAGAGTGAGAGAATGTGGTACGCACAATTTTCTTTAAAGAAGTAATAGTCGAAATAGGCATTCCCTAATTCCCACGCATGCATGAGCAACCTATGATATTGCTCTGGTGAAAAATTCAAGCGATATTCCCAAATGTCTCGATTCTCAATGTCCCGGTATTGCTTGACCTTCATATAGTAGGGAATGGTCGAGAAAAACCCTTTGTACCAACCAAATATTCCTTTATATGCGAATTCAATCCCCGCATTCGGCGGGACCTCCGCGGCGTAGTTAATCGTATACGCTAAAATATTCGTTTCTGCAGTTTGGCCTTTTTGATCAACTCGTAAAAATGAATGTCCGAACATTGAGGCGGGGTTATCCATATAGGCGGAAGGAAAAATAAATGTAATCGAGGCGGGATTCAGTTCTTCAAGCCAACTGACAAAACGTTCACATGCTTGTGGGAAAAGTTTAGAGTCCTGAAAATGTAGTTTCTCTTTCAGCCAATGATACCGGGCAATAAAGGCACATTGTGCCGGCTGTTTGGAGCGGCCAACTAATGTATCAGAAAAAAAATATGTCAGTGTTGCTTGTAATTCAGCTTCTGGATCAGTTTTTCCATCTGGTGAAAGGAAAAAGCCTGGATCATCGACCTCGCTGGTGTGGCCACCAAAAGATTCTTTTCGGTAGTGGAGTAAGAGATGCCAGTAGCGATCGTGGTGGAGTTTTCCAACGATGGCTTGCTGAAGGAGTTCTTGCAGATAGGGAGAGGGGGGTTCTTGGGCCTTGAGCTCAAAGGGGAAGAACAGCAGTACAAGGAAAAGAAGGAGAATGTTTACCACATGCCAGGAACCAGGAAGGAAAAGAAAGGCTCCGGCTTGAACAGCCGGAGCCTGAAAGAATCTATTTCGATGTCGTGGCTTGAGCTAAAAGTGGATGGTCAACCATGGCAGCATGGATGGCTTCCACCACCGCCTTTGGAGAGGTTTCGCCATCCTGAACCAGGGTGGTGTATTTCTCTTGGGCCATGGCAAAGAACGCGGGCTGTTGGCCAACGGGGATACCCATCAGTGTGGCCAATGACGTGAGATGCTCGCCTTGCCCTTGAGCCATTTCTTGAGACAAATTGTCGAAGCTAAAAGCTGCAAACACGTTAACTTTTTCGTTTTGAGCAATTTGTCCATCATTTGTACAGCCTGATGTTCCAGAACTAATCCCAAATGTTTGAGAGCCGAAGGTTCCGTTGGTGGTAGCCATCAGGACCTGTGGGGCAATGTGCTTCTGCTCAGAGTAATCACTCCAAGCCAGTTTCCCAAGGCCACAGCCAGGTCCGTTATCTGGGTTGGGTCCGGCCAAGGACACCCCTGCTCCACCTAGCATTAATGCGAGGGCTGCGAATACGACAACTGTTTGCTTTCCCATACTGTTCCTCCTCATTTGGTGATTAGAGAAAAAGGAATTGCTATACGACTTGTGAAAATGATTATAACAAAAATAAGGCAATTGGAAAGCAAAATTTACACATGAATTTACGTCCCCCTCATTGTCGGGTCAAGCGAGAGCCTGTGAGCGGTTTATTCTTGTGTTAAAAGTTTAGGTGGTTGAATATTCCCTGTCTGTCAAAGCGTGAGTATCTCGTGTTGGATCAGATGGAGAATGCTGGCTGGTTGTGGATAAGGAAGGGATCCTAGAATGATTTGGATTCGGACATTTTTGAAGTAGTTGCCTGAGCACGCGGTGGCCTTCTTCGTATCGAGGATGGAGGATGGTGATTTCTTTCATGGTGGCGACAGCTTGTGGCAGTTGTCCGGTTTCAATCAACAAGGCTGCTAGCCGTAGCCATCCTTCTAGGTAATCGGGAATTTTCCTCACCAGGATTTGCAACGTGTGAATCTCTTCTTGATGGTTGCCTGCACGTGCGCAATTCTCGGCATAGGTGGCATAAAGATGGGAATCTAATGCAGAGACAAAGTGAGGTCGTTTCAACTCGACCCAGTCTACTGAAACAACGGGTTGTAGAGGACCGATCTTTTGTGCCAGACGAAACTGGTGGCTAAGTGGGTCAGATAGGTCCGTGCATTCGGTGTCGGATGGTGTGCGGTGAAAAAATCCCAGGCCGTTTCTATGAAGATTTTCCTCAATTTCCTGAAGAGGGTATGAACGTATCCCAATCGTGTCTTCTAGAGGAACATCTTTGAAAGGGCCTATGGGCAGTTGAAAGACCAGATATCCATTGGGAGTTAAGACGCGGTGGATTTCTCTCAGGTAACGTTCAAACACAGAACGGGGCATATGCTGAAAGGTGACGTAGGAATACACCAGGTCAAAGGAGGAATGAGGAAATTCCCGAAGATCTACCCCAGAGGTTTCATGTGTGTGGATATGGGGATAGTCGGCTAACCATTGTTTGCTCTGGGCAATCATTGCCGAAGAGACATCGACCCCAACTAAATGATGAAAATGAGAAGCTAGGGCTTTGAGGACCCTGCCAATGCCGCATCCGATGTCTAAGACCTTCCATGACGGTTGATGAGAGCCAGGAAGGGTTGCCAACAAGGCCTGGGCCGTATCTTTTCCTGATTGAGCAAATTTTTCTTCTGTGTGGTAATCCTCGGTGGCAATCCAAAATCGGGCATGGTGTTGGGCTCGTTCGTTCCAGTCTTGTTTCATTTTGTCCACAATATTCATGCGTTTCCTCCTCTCCTTGTCTCATTCAGTAAGAGATATTGATGGTATGTTGGTGAATGGTGGTGTGTAAGGAATCCTCGGCGAGAGGGTAACTGGAGAGCAAAAGGTTGTCAGGGTTTTTGCGGAATTCATTTGCGAGAACATCCGTGACCATTTGCTCCAATAATCAATGAAATACCAGGAACAATGTCGGGCGATGAAACTTAACGTGTTTTCTTTATACTCCCTTATCAGGTGTATCCAGAGCCTTTGGTGGTTCCCTGGCTGAATGTCTGGAATTCTGCCTGTCATGGGACTAACGTTCGAGGCTTCCTTGCGTGTGTACGTGCTGTGATTAGTTATTGCTTGTATTATGGGGACATCCGTATGAGGGACTTCGCTTGGTTAGGAATAAGTCCTCCATGCTTTGTCTTGGAACATGAGAATCAGCAAATCCGTTGCCAACTATTTGGAGAGGGCACCGTCAGCGTATTGAGGACGCAATTTTCAGAATGCCCTAGTGAAATGTGTTCTTTAGAAACGAAGGAGGTCATTCAATGTCGAGCTGACGATGGGCAAGAGATTCTTGGGAGTGGAAAGGAATGCCCAGCTTTAGGGGTCAGGCCTTAGGGGTAGATATTGATAGGAAAGTTGTTCTCGAGCAAGCTGTGTATGAAATAGGTCGGACGTATTTATTTAAAAGTTAGCAGTAAAAAATAACGGATTTTTACGAAGAGTGAAATCGTTGGATTGGAATGGGGGGGGAACGAAAGGGTACTAGACGAACAGATCAATACGAGAAGACAAGGCTTCGCTTGGTCTTTCAGAGGGAGTCCCGTTTTCTTTGGCCTTTTGTTGAAGTTCTTGGCGGGCTGTCGCTTCCATGGAATTGGCGGACGTGGCCACCGCCCGATCTTGAGCTGAAGGATCTGCGGGTGCTAAGGCTGCAGCTCGAATTTGTTGGGCTTTTTGAATGGTGGCTTGTGGATTACTTGGGACAGGAGAAGTGTCAATACTGACTTCTCCTCCGACAGCGTAGAGTTTTCCATCAGACCCTCGTTGATAGGAAAAACTGGCCCCACCTCTAGATAGTCCTCCGGATGCGGCTATGTGCGCCTGTTCGTGATTTCGGACTTCACGATCGCGATTCTGTAGTTCCACAATATCATTTTCCCCGGTGGAGAGAGTTCCTTGTGATTGGTTGGACTCAGGCCCGCGTGAATGTTTCTGCAGGCCTATTGGAGGATTGTGGAGTGAAAGAGGGGAAGGGGAAATATTCATTATAGGTAGCCTATACTCATCAATTTCGGACTTTTTGGGGATAAATTAACTCTTTTTTGCCAATTGGAATGGATGAAGCATGGAAATAGCACTTCTTGGAAATGTTTTGCCGGGAAGCTCAGGAAGACCGAGATTGGAAAATGGTGTGAACGTTCTGGTGAGACAACAAGAGGCTAATTGAGAAATATAGGAAATTCAACGCAGATTTGGCTGAACCCTTTGGGATTCGCGCGGAAAGAACAAATTGTCAAAGACCATTATTGGACATAGTGTGAAGAGATGGCGCTTTCCCGTCAACCAAAAGCAAATGCTTAAGAGTATTTCGTAGAGATGAAAAACATTCAAATGACACGTTGATTTTTAAGCAGCGTGCCATCTCACAAAGTGCAAGTGTGTTGATTGCCAATGTCCACAATAAGACTTTCTCTGGCAGATTTGCCAATATTGTTTCTTCTGGGGGTACACTTGACTGTCTCAAGTCGAATAATGCCTCCCTGCCGGTGGTTGGTCCACCAATGTTTTGCTGTCTTAGGGTTGAAGGATTCTGATTTTTTAACAGTGTCGGCGTAATTGTTTGGTTATACTTTTGGTGTCCAAAACAGGTTTGGAGGGCCATAGAGTCAGGGAAGCTAGGAAGATACTTAATATGACAAGTAGTAAAAGAGTGGTGGTGGTGTCTGGTCGCTGTATCTGGTCAAAATATAAGGTTTTCACATTCGCAAGAACCTGGTCCGCAGCAGATACGCCGCCCAAGAGCATCATGGTCATGAGGGACCCAATGATCATTCCTCCGAATATTTTCAGCATGAGAGCGCTCCTTTTGTTGAAGACGAAGGCCACACAGAATATTTCTTTGATTTCTTGGGTCCACCACTTCTTCCCAAGACGGGGAATGGATTTTTGTGGCCAGATGAAACCATCACCGTAGTGAAGAGATATCGAGAAGAAGGTTGTTGCGTAAATACCGCTAAAGGATTAGCTGTCGAGTACTGGGCTGGAAAAAATTAGATAACGAGGAATTTTTTCTGATACGAGGGCTTGAGGTATGACGAGAACGCCGTTCGAAGGGGGGAGCAGGATTCCTAAGACAAGGAATACTTACTGGTCCAACGCTAGCTGAACCATAGAAAGGAATTGGCTGAAATTACAGGGTTTATCCAAAATAGCAAAGACTCCTGCCTGACGCGCACGATGTTTATCCTGTTCTTCGAGATGGCCACTAAGTAGAATAATGGGGGTTTGAATGGGATCTTTCTCTTGCAGTTTGATATGGTCAATAAAATCCAGCCCTGTCAGCACCGGCATTTGGTTGTCGGAGATAATCAGATCAGCCTGTTGGGTGGATAGCCAGGCGATGGCTTCTGATCCATTACCGACCTCGATACATTCTAATTGCTGGGATTCCAGGACCAGCCGAAGCGCTTCCCGAGCATTGAGATCATCATCTACCAGCAGAACTTTTTTCATGTTCTCGTTCACTTGTCGGTTGCTAAATTTTGAACTCTTGCCCCTCATTTTAGGTCATCAGAACGTTACATTGTCCATCCCTCTAAGAGACTAGCCGTTTTCCCTTTAACCGAAAGACCCTGAGTTCATCCTCCCCAGGATTCCTGCAATTTCATCATGAGGGTCTTTGGTTATTGAGAAGAAAGAGGGATAGCCGTATAACCCTTCGCCTCCAAACACCCTTCTAAGGAATAAACCTCTTTGGTCCTTTGAGTGGTTCCTGTTGAGAGCAAGGCTTCTTCACAAGCAGCTTTATCACGGGTAAAGGTCGCCTGGGAGGTACCGGGCTTGTACCACTTCACCGAGGCTGAAGCACAACTCACGGCCGTGAGAATTGCCATAAGCCCTATGATCAAGTCTATTTTCAGTTTCTTCATTTTTTTCCCATGCAAAGAAAAAGAAGGCGAATTGTAATGATTTTATCTCGAGTATTCAATCAGGCGCATTAATCATAAAAAATCCTGATCAAGCAGAACATTGGGTGGAAGCCCGAGAGGAAAGAGGAGAAGACGCCCTGCGAAATGTGTGGAGGTTAGGTATCCTGCCCAATTTGGACAAGAGCCCAGGAGGCCCAAAAATGTACGTTGGGAGTCGGGTCTGTTTCCATGGCCTGTTTCAGAGCAAGCACATCCGCGCTGGTTCCCAATTTACCTAAACGAAAGGCGGCTTCCGATCGCACGCCCACGCTTGTATCTTGGAGGAGATGCGTGCGCAAGACCGGGAGTCCTCGGGGGTCGCCTAATTCACCGAGCCCTGCAATTGCGGATTGACGAGTGAGAGAATCTGGACTTTCCAGAGCTTGGAGGTACACGGAATAGGAAAAGGGAAATTCAAAGTGAGCAAGAGATTGGATAATGGTTCTTTGGGTGTCAATGGTGGAAATAGGGTAGGCTTCGGTTAATACTTGCAATAATGCTTCCTGCGCAGCTGTCCGACCCAAGGCCAATACCACAGCTTGTTTGACTGAATCAGAGGGATCCGTAAGGTGCTGAACCAACGCAACTAGGGACTGATCTGATAACGAATCGCCCATCGTTCCCAAGGCCCAGGCACTCGATTGTCGAACCTGGTCATCTTGGTCCGACAACGCGAGAACAAGGGCTGGTATGCTCTGGGGATCACCAATTTTCCCAAGGGATAAGGCGGCGGTCCGTCTAGTATCAGGCTGAACATCTGTCAGGAGTGGAATAAGTCGTTCGGTGACCGTTTCGGGTGATTCAGGTGGGGATTCAATGACACACCCAATGAGTCCAAAGAAACCAATTACTCCGATAACGGTAGAAGAAATGGTAGAGAAGGGCAGCAAGAAAGGCTTATGCAGATCCGGAAGGTTCTTTTGGAGTCAGAGGCTCTTTGGCCACTTCGATGGAGTTTTGCATCTCTTTTTCGGCAGACTCCAGTTCGGCTTGAATGGTGCGCATTTGAGGATCGATCGAATTTTTAATATCCGCCGCGGCATCCCGAAAGGTTCGTACTGCACTTCCCAGACCCTCTCCCAAAGATTGCATATCTCGTGGCGCTAATCCGGATTGCTGGGAAGTCTGGGCTTTCATGGCAGCTTGTTGGGCTTGGACGCGGGCCACGGCTTGTTTATTCACAACAGCCGCAGGTCGCTTCAGCACGGGCTTCGCTTGTGCCCCAACCGGGAGAGCAGGATATTGTCTCGAAGCTATAGGGGCAGGCTGAGCTTGACGATCCTCCATGGACATCGGTGGCGGAGTAGAAGCAGCCGCCGTGGTTTGAGGAGAGTTAGCTGCTCCGGTAGATTTACCTGATGCCTGAACCACCTGAGGTCCGGCTCCCTGATAAAGTAATGCCGCCGTGGTTCCCGGTGTTTGTTCAGGACCAGGCTGGAATGGTTGATTTGTCGGAGTGCCTACTGGGGTAGTCGGTTGGGATTGAGCTTGTGCTGGTTCGGGTGGTGCAGTAGGTTCTGGCTCATTGGGGTCCACAGATTGGGGGATATCGGCAACCTCTTTCTTAAAGCCTTTTAAGGCTTTCCCCACACCTTCTCCGATTTGCGGGAGGCGACCTGCCCCGAAAATAATCAGGATAATCACCAGAATGATCATGAGTTCAGAAAACCCCATGGTTCCGAACATAGAGAAAAACCTTTCCCTTCAGCTCACTGTGAAAATATTCAGCTAAAAAGACTCTATCTTTCAATATTGACGAGTGTCAACCCAAATGCGGTAGGCTTGGAGCGCAAGGCCCAACCTCAGTTTTTGCAAATCCTTCACTTTGTGATATGCCCTTAAGAAGTGAGTAGACCCAGATGTCATTACTCTCACCGCCGCAAATTCCCCTTTTTCGGATCACGCTGTATTATGGCCCTGAAGCCGTCGAGGGTGCCTCAGATTCAGTACACTGTGTGTTTAATGTCAAAAAACGCAGCTGGAAGGGCGGAGTGCAAGTCGAGGTGGTGATGAAGAAGAAACAAATAGCCAGGCTTGAGGGAGTTCTTCAGCATCCGTCATGGTTGGAAGTCCTTTTGAGTGGCGTTCCGGTGGAAGACCGGGGAGACTATCGAGAAAAAAGTCATGATTTACTGGTGCAATTGCTGTGTTTCCACAAGCTTCATGCCTTTATTCATCAGGGAATCCGACAGGAGAATATCCAAGTTTCTGGAGACGCTCTTATTGCTGAAACCGATGAGGCGGTTCAGCGGGAAGCCGATGAAATCAAACGGCAGATTTATGTCGAGTTGGATCTGGTAGAAACAGAAGATGGCCCCCAGTCACTATGATAAGGTATCAAATTTGCTATAATCTTTCTTGCTTTCAAAAAAGAAGATTGACGAATCATTCAGGTTGAGAATAACAACAAGAAGGTTTGCATAAAAATTAAACAGGGAGGAGTATTCTTTATGATGCGGCAATCCAAGGATTTTTTTAGAGGTATGTTTAAACAAGTAAGAGGGGTGTGCGTGTTGTTATCTTTTTCCCTGGTCGTAGGCCTGGGTGCCACGGGCGTGAGTCTGGCTGCAGAGCAAGAACTATCGAGCCCAAGCAATGAGGCGGCCCTCGGGATGGGCAGTGCATTGCTGACCTTGGTGTATTTCCCTTGCAAGTTGGCCTATGCCATCTTGGGTGGGATTGTGGGAACCTTTACCTATGGATTGACGGGTGGCGACCTTGAAACGGCAAAAGCCGTATGGGAACCGAGCTTCTATGGCACGTATGTCATCACTCCTGATCATCTGAAGGGTAATGAACCCGTTCGATTCATTGGGATCTCCGCATACGAGGAAACAGCGCTTTAGACCGAAAGATGATAACACCCGCCTGAATTGACTGGCATGGTCAACCCTATCATTGGAATCACACCGGATTTTAACCCCGGAAATCGGAAGGACATGGGTGGGAAAGAGCCCACCTATTTTTTGCGAGCCAGATACCTTCAGGCCATCCAAGACGCCGGGGGAGTGCCCCTAGTGCTTCCCTTGGTTCGTGGCCTGGCCAAGCAGAAATATCTTTTACAACGGCTGGACGGGCTTTTGGTGACCGGGAGCGGATCTGATTTAGACCCTGAGTTATACGGGGAGAAGCAGCGGTATTCTTTTCAGCGGATGAGCGAAGAGCGCGCTCAACTTGAGCTCGGACTATCCAAGTTGGCTTTTCGCCAGGGCCTGCCGACCCTAGGCATCTGCGGGGGAATGCAATCCATGAACGTGGCCCTGGGAGGAACTTTGCTACAGGATATTTCCTCTCAATTGTCTACAAAAATTCAACATCGGCCCACCAAATCGGCAACCAAAACAGCCCATGAGATTTACATTGAACCCAACAGCTTACTTCAGCGCATCGCTAAGCGGTTAAGTATTTCAGTGAATAGTTCCCACCATCAATCTATCAAATCTATTCCATCGTCCTTTCAAGTCACTGCGGTTGCTCCAGATGGAGTCATTGAAGCGATTGAAGCCTCTCGTCATCCATTCTGGCTTGGGGTTCAATGGCATCCGGAGTTTTTATACCGGCAGGACGCGATACAGAAACGCCTATTTACCGCGTTGATACAATCCGCCAGACAGTTTGTTACCCGGCGTGTATCGTTTCAGAAGAAAGTGGAAAAATAAGGGGGATTGTTAAGGTAAAGTTTTTGGCTCATCCTAGTATGTGAAAGGAGCCACGATGGTTATTCGTTCATGACGGCCAGGAACGTGTTTCGGGCGCTCGACATAACGCTGTTCGATGTGGAAGAAATTCCAACGCACGGCGGCTCTCTGCGAATCTTCGGCAGCCATGCCGAGGACGATACGTATAAGGTCAGCTTTCGCGTTGAAGCTTTACTTCGCAGAGAAGAGGAAAGCGGTTTCGACAGACTCGGTACATACTTTGGCTTCGACGAAAAAGTCAGGGCGACAAAACGAAAGCTTCTGAAGTTCTTGATCGAGGCAAAGGAAGCCGGCAAGACTGTCGTGGGGTATGGCGCCTCTGGCAAGGGGAACACGCTGCTAAACTATTGTGGGATTGGAACGGATTTTCTGGACTACACAGTCGACAGGAACACCGATAAACACGGCAAGTTCACTAGCGGGAACAGAATACCGATATTTCATCCAGCCAAGGTCCGAGAAACCCAGTCGTATTACATACTGGGAACCTCTAAAAACCCCCAGTTTTGCCTGAATACCCGGCTGTCTCGGTTCGAAAATTTGGGATGGCCTTGGAAGCAGAGAGTACGCAGCGGCCTCAGTGGGGGGGGTGAGGCATGTGCTTCACCTTTTGCCTCTACCTCAGGACTCCTGTCTCTTCGGTGGAGCGGAGAGGAGCAGAAATCGTTGGAAGTTATACGTGAGATTCTTCAGCCCAATCTTGAGGCGAGCTCGCACGAGCCCGACGGTTCGAATCCATTTGCCGCCCATCGCGGTGACCTGATGGCCGAAGACATGTTCGACACGCGCTCGAATGCGCGAGCGGCGCTGGTGGTGGGTCTTCTGTTGAGTGGTCAGAGGTTTATTGCGATAGCCTTTGCGCTGAATCTTGGAGCGCAAGCCTGTCGCGTTCAGATGGGCTTCGATCGCGTCGGAGCGATAGGCGGAGTCGGCCCAGACATCCCGTCCGGCCTCTGCGGACACCAGGACTGTTTCCAGCACCTGACTCTCATGGACCGCCGCATCGGTGATCGTATACTGCCGAATGAGCTTGTGCGTCTTATCCACGTTCACCTAGTTTGTGTACCCATAATGATTCTCACCATGCTTCACGGTCCTGCGGGCCTCGGTGTCTTTCTGCCGCCGCTTGGCGGGCGGACGCTCTCCCACTCCGTCGGGCATGTGCCAGCTTTGATCGTGGCATGTTCGTTGTGCGAGTTGTGTGGCTTGGGTACGGGGACCAGAGAGGCATCAATCAATTGGCCGCCACGCGGTTGTAAGCCGTGTTCGGCCAGATAGGTTTCAAATTGCGTAAAGAGGGCCTCGACGACCTTGGCCTGAGCGAGGGTTTCGCGAAACAACCAGATCGTCTTGGCATCGGGGATGCGTTGAGCCAGATCGAGCCCCAAGAACCGCATGAAGGACAGACGGTCACGGATCTGGTACTCAGTCTGCTCATCGGACAAGTTATACAAGGCTTGCAGGACGAGGATTTTGAACATCAGCACGGCATCAAAGGGGGGGGCGACTGCCTTGTTTCCGCTTGGAGCGGCGAAGCACTCGTTCCAAGGCCGGACGAAATTCCGCCCAAGGCACATGGGCGGCGAGCGATTCTAAGGGATCCCCGTGGTGACTCAAGGCCTCATAGCGAGTGGCAAGGTCAAAAAAAATGAGTTGGCTGGGTGTGGGCATGAGCATGAGCAATCCTCCTTGGACCCGCAGTATCGCAAAGGCCGCACAAATTGTCAGGGGTTTTGTAGAGATGCCCTACTGATACTGCCATGGAATCTCAAACAAGAAATAGTAAAACAGGTCAGTTATGCGCGGGAATGGGGCGCGAAGTTTGTCGTGCCTATCCCGGAAGTCCGTGTGATAGATTGAGCGAGAAATGCCGCATCGAATTTCGCGACTAACCCCAGCCAGGACAGATAGATGGTCAAGACTCGGTATCGCTATCATAACTGCGGCGGTCTCTGGGGCTCTCGTAATCCCGCTGCTTGCCGTTTTGCCCCAAACCAGGGACACGCCGACTCCCCAGAATGGATTCTTGGGCAGAGTGATCGACGCGCAGGGTCCTGTGGATCCCTGGGGCAAGTCCGTAGGAGACTTGAACGGCGACGGAAGGCCCGACTTCATCGTTGGCGGGCATGAGTCCGGAGAGCTCGTCTGGTATGAGAATCCTTCATGGATAAGAAGAGTTCTTCTCAAGGGTCATCAATTCGGCACCGATTTTGAGGTGGGGGATATCGACGGTGACGGCCGCTTGGATGTCGTCGGCCTTACAGACCAAAAGATATTCTGGCTTCGCAATCCTGCGTGGGAGTTTTCTGTAATCGATAATGTAAGGCTGCATGATCTCGAACTGGCCGATTTCGATGGTGACGGGAAGCTAGACATCGTCGCACGAAATCAAAGCGCCTTCGGGGGCTCGGGGAACAGCGTGCTTGTCTACCTGCAGCGAACCGGCCGTTGGGATAGGTACGGGCTTTCGTGCCCAGACGGAGAAGGTTTGAAGGTCGCCGACATCAACGGCGACCGTAGGCCGGATATAGTTGTGAACGGAGTATGGTTTCAGAACGCCGGTGCGCTCAGTGCGCAAGAATGGCAGACCCGCAGTTACACGTCCACTTGGTCGTGGCCACACGCGTTTATCGACGTCGGCGACGTCGATGGGGATGGCCATGGAGACATCGTGCTCGCACCCTCTGAACCCGCCGGAAAACGCTATCGAGTGTCATGGTTTTCCGGACGAAACCTCACCAGTGCCGAGTGGCCGGAAAACATCGTCGACGGCGACGTCGAAACCGTTCGCCATTTTGTCGCCGTGGCGGACATGGATAACGACGGAAATACAGATATCATAACCGCATCGATGCACCAGGGTTCTGCGCCCCATGAAGTTACCGTCTATCTCAACATTGATGAGGGACGGCGTTGGTCAAAGCAACCAATAAGCTTTCGGGGCTCTCACAGCATGCGTCTGGTGGATGTGGACGGAGACTCGGATTGGGACGTTTTCGGTGCCAATTGGTCGGGGAAGCACCAGGAGGTAAAGCTTTGGGAAAACCTGACCTGTCCGTCCGATGGGACCGGCTGGGTTAGACATGTCGTCGACGGCGAGCGACCGTGGAGGGCCATCTTCGTCGCCAGCGCAGACATCGATTCCGACGGGCACATCGATATCGTCTCGGGCGGCTGGTGGTACCGCAACCCGGGGCAACTCGACGGCCATTGGCAGCGACACAGAATTGGGGGCGGCGCGAACAACATGGCAGCAATCGTGGACGTTGACGGCGACAATCGCCCGGACGTGCTTGCAACAACTGGAAAAGGTTCTAACGACAGCGCAGACTTCGTGCTCGCTCATAACTCGGGCGCAGGCTCCTTCCAAATTCAGAACATCGCTCGGGGGAGGGGTGACTTCCTGCAGGGCGTCACCGTAGGTCAGTTCACGTCGCCGGGACGCATTCAGGTTGCCTTGTCATGGCACACCGCAGACATGGGAGTGCAGATGCTCACTTCTCCGGCACGACCAACTGAGCAACCATGGGAGTGGTCCATTCTGTCTCGTTTCTCACAGGACGAGGCCCTGAGCGCCGGCGATATTGACAAGGATGGAGATCAGGAAATCCTCCTCGGGACTGTCTGGCTCCGTAATGATGGGGAAACGTGGTCGAAACGCCGAATAACGACCTTCCCGGATGCACCGGACCGCAACGTTCTGGCAGATATCAACGGAGACAGTCGACTCGATGCCGTTGTTGGCTACCAGGCCATCAGCAAGCCCGGTAAGCTCGCGTGGTACAGCCACGGCGGCGATCCGACCGCCCAGTGGAAGGAGCACGTTATTGCCACCGTGGTGGGGCCGATGAGTCTCGGCGTTGGGGACATGGATGGCGATGGCGACCTAGATGTAGTGGTAGGAGAGCACAACCTCGCGGACCCGGCGCGCGCCCGGATGCTAGTATTTGAGAATGCCGACGGCTCCGGCACCAGCTGGGCGGAGCATCTCGTCTTCGTAGGCGACGAACACCATGATGGTGCACATTTGGTCGACCTGGACAAGGACGGGGACCTCGATATCGTGTCGATCGGTTGGGGCCATAGTCGAGTTCTAGTTTACGAGAATCGAGTGAATCGCTGTAGGCCTAGCGGCAATCGCACGTACGGGCGCTTATTACTCCCGGCCGAGCCACTGAATCAGAGTAATTAACCCGAAAGAGGTTCGCAATGCACGTTTTTGTCACCGGCGTCGACGGCTATATCGGCTGCGTGCTGCCCCCCTTTTTCATGAAAGAAGGCTACGAAGTCGGCGACTAAAACAGCTCATCAGATTCACATTGAACCCAAAAGCCTGCTTCGGCGGATCGCCAAGAGGCCAAGCATTCCGGTTAATAGTTCGCACCACCAATCCGTCAAATCCGTCCCGTCGTCCTTCCAGGTCACTGCGGTTGCTCCAGATGGGGTCATTGAGGCCATTGAAGCCTCTACTCATCCATTTTGGCTTGGGGTTCAATGGCATCTCCCGAGTATTTGTACCGTCAGGACGCGATACAGAAACGCCTATTTTCAGCCCTGATACAAGCCGCAAGACAGTTTGCCGCCAGCCGAACGTAGCCTGTCCAGGCCATTTTGCCTTGGTTCCCACCAAATCTTTACGAAAGAGAATACCCAATACGGGGAAGAGGACTGGGGGTTCTTACGGAGCCGCTTCTTTAGCCTCGGGAGCTGGTTGTGGTGGATCCGGCAGCGCCGGTGATTCAGGTGAAGGGGTTTTGGTGTCTTGTGCGGCCTCTGTCTTGGCTGCAGGAGCCGTGGCAGGTTTGGGAGGAGGGACGGGCTTTGGCTTTTCGGGTTTGATGCCACCTTCCCAATGAGGGCCGGTATACATATCGTCGGCCAAGTCCGTCTCTTTCCACTTGGCTTCAAA
>JAOTTP010000113.1 GCA_029864405.1 Nitrospirota bacterium | reverse complement strand
AGCTTGCTGGGGGGTTCTTTACTCATACATGCCCGACAGTTGTTATCGGGCAGGCATCTTATTTCCCCCGTTGTCATCCTGAGCAGCAGCGAAGGATCTGAGCCCAGCCACAACTGCGCGCATCGACACGCGAGGCCCTTCCGTCATTCCCGCCAGGAGTAAGCGGGCATCCATCTTCCACTCCGACATGCCCGAAACATATGAAGATCGCCCCTTCTTCGAGGGGCCTGGTACCACGTTGGGTGCGCGGATCATCTCGCAAAAGTCCATACTCATGCCTGACCCCGAATCCTGACCCCGAATCCACACCCGTAGGGAGTAGCGGGCAGCTATCAAACCCTCCGTCATCCCCGCCGGTCGTCAGCGGGGATCCAGCTGCATGCCTTCACCCAATCGAGACCGGAGAAAATCGAAAAGAAGAAGTCACTCACAATCCAACACGATGGCGGCCAATAGAGGTGGGGGAGGGGGGCTAGGGGCAAGGTGGGAGTGCTGTGTGAATGCAAGACCTGACCCTGAGTACTCAACCGATCGACATCGGAGAGAACCAAAAAGAAGAATTCCCTCCCACTCCAACACGAGGTCGGCCAATAGAAACGGGTGAGCAGAGGAGAACCCTGGGATTTCCTAAACAAGGCAGGAGAGAGTCGTGATTGCCGAATCAGACCCCAGGTGGCTTGGAAGTGTTATCGGGCATCCATTTGTAAAAATGCTCCAGACTCTTTTTATCGTCTCGAGCAAAACCAGGCATAACGGTACAAACCGGGAAGGTGATTGAATGAGAGGAACGTCCGATCAATAATGCGCTCATATGAGCCCGGTCATAGTGGATGAGGGAGTGGGTGCGCTAACCCTCATTGCAAAAGAGCCCGCGCTTCCGTAAATCTAAAAAACAGGGTTTCTGACCAGAGCCGAAGGAAAGTCACCATGGCGAATCCCGTCGTCGCGGCGGACATGACAGTAGTTCCAGAGTTTTTGGACGATAGCAGCGGAACTCAGGTTGTGGTGGTGAGAAGGAAACCCCTCGCGTACAATCAAATCAGACAAATCAGAGCGGAATCGAGATGAAAAAGAAATCTCTCATTAAAACACATCCCCATCTAAGGAATCCTAAGCAGTACCGGAAGGCGATGATCATGAACGTTGCAAGTTCAGTCGCCATCGAGACCGGCGCTTCTGTGGAATCCATCGCGAGAATGCTCACCGGTAAAGAGAGAGGGAAGCGAATGAAGAAGTTACGAGATTCAGATCGCTGATGCGGCGTGGGGCTTTGGGTTATCGCGAAGCAAGCTCGCGCGCGTGAGTGATCTCGCGTTTGCCCACCGGACGAACCTGGGTCACTTCCAATGTCACCACTGCAGCCGTCTTCCCTTCCAAGGTGGTAAATTCCACCTCGTAGGCTTGATCGTCACGATAGACATGAACGATCGTACCGACATCTCCGGCCACAAGGCCTTCAGAGGAAACGTCAACGGCTAAAACAACCCGGTCATGTTCTTTGATCATGGTCAAAACTCCTGTTCTCCTGGATAGGCCGTCACCAAACGAGGCCGATCCCCCCCTTTATCAACAATCCATATGGTCCGCACAAGGACGGTCTGACCTCTCGGTGTCAGTACCATACCATCAACAATATACTTCTGCCCATGCACGGATGTCATGCTTTTTGTGACAGAAGAGTTCCGTGCAACCTGTCGCAAGGCTTCAGCCAACGCCTCCCATGCCTCGCGCTGGAATCCCATGGCCGTAAAGAATGCCGCTTTTCCGAATCCATCGGGATGAGCCACGTCAAGCAGGTAATCCCTCACCTTATCGGGTTCGACGACGGCATGTACTCCATTGGGTAGGTTCATTCAGCGCATACCACGCCCGATAAATGTATCTTGAAAAAGTGTCATGTGGCAGATGCAATCGGGAGCGGCTCAATCCGTTCCTGACCGCCGAGCCGGTGGGCGTAGGCAAGGCAGGCTTGAATATCCGCTGGTTCCAACCACGGATACCCCCGAAGGATGGTTTCAGGTGTGTCGCCGGTAGCCAGCATGCCGAGAACATGTTCGACAGCCAGCCGGTGTCCACGAATAATCGGCTTGCCAGCAAAAAATTTAGGGTTCACGGTGATTCGCTTGAGAAGAGCGTGTTCGTCCATGATCAACCTCGATAGAGCTCCCATAATACCGGAGGCGTGCAGAGAAAAAAACCGGTATCTTCAGAATAGGTCGCTATAGCACATCTGTTCATCGGCTATTTTGAAGAACAGTCAAGTCGACCACGGCTTTGAGCTTGGCCTGAGTCGAGCCGAAGGACCCAGCCTGAGCCATGCCGAAGGTGAGGTGCTATAGCGCATCCCGTCGTCATGGAAGACGAGGCCGTCATTCCTGCTTCTCAGATTGTTCGAAAATGGCGGTGTGGAATGATCTCGAAGTTCGTCCATGATCAACCGTCATGAAGCGTCTATCATAGCGTATGCATGCAGAGAAAATAGCTCCACAAGAAACGATTACCCGTTTGTCATCCTGACCCATTCGGCAAGCCTGCCCCTGAGCGCCGTCGAAGGGGCTCAGGCCAAGGCCCCGGCGAAGGATCTGTGCCCAGGTGGACCACCCAAGTCTCAGCAAAATCTCTCTGCCTGCTCTCCTCCGACGTAGAGGCGTCATGCCCGACAGTTGTTATCGGGCATCCATCTTACTTCCCGCATTGTCATCCTGATCCATTCGACTTCGCTCAGGACAAGGGCCAGCGAAGGATCTGAGCCCAGCCGCAATCGCGTAGAAACACGACGCCCGACTCCCTTGTCCAGCTTTAACGCCTCGGCAATCTCCCACATGTTGGAGACCGTCTCTTCTTCGAAGGGTTTGGTTTCACGTTGGGTGAGCTGATCGCCTCTCAAAAGTCAATACTCATGCCTGACCCCGTATCCATGCCCGACAGTTGTTAGCGGGCAGGCATCTTATTTCCCCCGTTGTCATCCTGAGCAGCAGCGAAGGATCTGAGCCCAGCCGCACCCGCGCAAGATCCGCAAAAACCCATCCCTTCCGTCATTCCCGACATTCGTCATCGGGAATCCATCTCCCCTCCGTCATCCCCGCAGGTCGTTGGCGGGAATCCATCTTCCTCTGCATCACTCCTCCTACCCCAATTGTCACCCTGGGTCCTCCCCCCCATTGTCATCTGAGCCAGGGGCGAAGGATCTGAGCCCAGCCGCAACCGCGCAGAAGCACGACTCCCGACCTCATACCCCAGCTTTAACGCCTCGGCAATCTCCCACATGTTGGAGGCCGTCCATTCTGCGAGGGGCATGGTTTCACGTTTGGTGCGCTGATCATCTCTCTAAAGTCAATACTCATGCCTGACCCCGAATCCTGCCGGCTGGCCCAAAGGAGGGACGCTCTTAGC
>JAOTTP010000112.1 GCA_029864405.1 Nitrospirota bacterium | reverse complement strand
GGCCTCCCAACGGGCGCTGGTGATTGGAGACATGCCGTTTATGTCCTACCAGGCCAGCGTGGAAGACGCGGTGCGGAATGCGGGGCGTTTTTTGCAAGCGGGGGCCATCGCCGTGAAACTTGAGGGTGGCGCGCCCGTGATCGATCGGGTGGAGGCCATGACCCGGTTTGGCATTCCGGTCATGGGTCATCTGGGCATGACACCGCAGTCGGTCAATCAATCGGGCGGGTATACGGTCAAGGGCAAAGCCCAGGAAGAAGCGGAAACCATTGTGAGCGATGCCAAGGCCCTGGAAGGCGCCGGGGCGTTTGCGGTGGTTCTGGAATGCATGCCAACCGGGCTGGCGCAACGCATTACCGAAGCTCTCTCGATTCCAACCATTGGCATTGGAGCCGGGCAGGGGTGTGATGGACAGGTGTTGGTCCTCTACGACCTGTTAGGCCTCTTCGATGACTTTGTCCCGAAATTTGTCAAACCCTATGCCCATCTAAAGGCGGATGCCTTACAAGCGCTCCGGCGGTATAAAGAAGAAGTCGAATGCGGGAAATTCCCAACCGACAATGAAAGTTATCATTAAGAAGGCCTCAGGCCGGACTCCTCACGATCTGTGGGCGGAACTTTTCCATACCCCCACAACCCTTTTCTGTTGATTTTCCTCCTCGGGCATCAACCTTTTCGTTCGCTATTCCTTCGACCCCATCTCCCCAGGTCGACTGATGTGCTTTTAGGTAAATGGTGAAGAAGGGTATTATGCCGGTCCGTGTAAGACGCCATGCTAAACTCTTAATATGATAAAACGTACTGAAAATTAAATGTTTATCTCGAACTGACAAGTTTTCTCCCGGCGTGTCATGCGGGTAGAAAAACGAAACTCCGCACCTTATGCGGATCCATATAATCATTGTTAGGCTTCTCGGATATGTTACCACCGCAAATGCCGTTCTTCATGGATAGACCGTGTGAGGATCAAGGGTATGTGAACACTCGAGATCATCCGCGTGGGATCGAGCATAAGCGCTTTGTGGAGGATCTATGGTGTCGATTCCACCACCTTGCGGACACCCATTTTCGCGAGGACGCGCGCAATCACTTTTCTCAGAGATTCTGGGAGATGTATCTCGCCGTCGCCTTGCTTGACCATGGTTTCAATCTTGGGCACCAGAAAGATGAGGGACCCGAGTTCTACGCCTCCGTCGGGAACAGCCGTATTTGGTTTGAGGCGATTGCACCTGGGCCTGGCGAGGGTCCTGACCAAGTGCCACAGATTGTCTTCGGTGAAGGAGATGAGGTTCCGATTGAAAGAATTCTCCTGCGCTTCACTAACGCCCTCACTGAGAAGCGCCAAAGGTATGCCGCATCACTGGACAAGGGGATCATCTCTCCAGAAGACCACTATGTCCTCGCCATAAACTCTGAAGGAATCAGGCATGAACCGTGCGGAAACTCGATGCCATACTTCATTCAGGCTTTTTTACCATTTGGTCCACTCACAATTTCGATTGACACAAAAACCGGCGAGGTTAAAGATTCCTTCCATCGATATCGACCAGCAGTTTTGAAGAAAAGCGGCTCCAGCGTCTCTACAAGAGCCTTCCTCGATCAAGATGCTTCGTTCTGCTCAGCTGTTCTACATTCTGGCGTTGACTGCGCAAACCATCCAGTCCACCTCGGGGGCGATTTCTCCCTTCTTCATAATCCGAATGCTCAGCGTCCTCTAGACGTCGCAGTATTCGACTGGTGCGAACAGTTCACGTTTAGAGATGAACAGTTGCATCGGTCGGAGCCTAAGTCCGGTGTTTAGGCGACACCCGGATGCGGGCGCGGCTGACTCGGAATGTTAGCAGAACAGCCGCAGAACCAAAGGATGGGGGAAGAGGGGGTCGTGAGTGTTTTCGCGCAACACGCGCATGCACCTTTCTTTAGAACCACATATAACAGAGTTGAATAGCCTGCGGATTTCGAGATTTTTGTCGTGGCCGAGGTGGAGCCATAACGGGTGTACGCGAATAGTCAAAAAAATACGTCCTTTTCTGCTTACTGAGCTAGCTCAAAAAGGTCGGGTCCAAATCAATGTCATATGCACGCATCATGGCCCTGACGGCGCTTGCCATGATGGCATTTGCGGGTAATTCACTGCTCTGCCGGGTTGCTCTCAAACATACCCTCATTGATCCGGCTAGCTTTACGACCATTCGATTGATCTCTGGAGGGGTGATGCTTTGGTTGGTGGTGCGAATGAGTCGCGGCACACCTACCGGCGGGGGCAACTGGCTGTCGGCATTGGCGTTGTTTGTGTATGCCGCCGGCTTTTCTTTTGCGTATGTGAGCCTGTCTGCGGGAACTGGTGCCCTACTGCTCTTTGGTGCTGTCCAGGCAACAATGATCGGCTATGGCGTTTGGACGGGAGAACGTCTGCTGGGACTGCAACTTGTCGGTCTTCTGCTCGCGTTCGGAGGACTGGTTGGTCTCTTGCTACCAGGTCTTTCGGCACCGCCACTGTCCGGTTCTATTTTAATGTTAGGAGCCGGGGTTGCCTGGGGCATCTACTCTTTGCGCGGGAAAGGTGCGGGCGATGCCACCAAGGTGACGGCGGGGAATTTCCTGCGCGCAGTTCCTCTCGCGGCAGCATTGAGCCTATTCATGCTTAACAGCACATCTCTGGATATTGCCGGAGTTTGGTATGCGGTTTTATCTGGCGCACTGGCTTCCGGAATAGGGTACGCCATGTGGTACACCGCATTATCTGCGTTGAACGCCACCAACGCGGCGACCGTGCAACTGAGTGTTCCGGTTATCGCGGGCTTGGGTGGTATCGGTTTTCTCGGTGAGCCTATAACCCTTCGGTTGGTCTTGGCTTCCGTAGCGATCCTCGGTGGAATTGCGCTGGTCATTCACGAGAAGCAACAAGCTCATGGCCCTCAACAAATCGTTCCAGCGGACCGCCCGTAAACAGGCGGCCGAACTCACGGCTGGAACCGGCTGGCTTTCGGGCCACAGCTCAGTCCCGAACCCGGTTAGATCGTGCTAGGGAACTCGGTCCTTTCCCAGAGGAGTGCTCTCGTTTGGCTTCCTTTCGCTGTCCCATCACACAGCATTAGTCACTGGGCGCTCCTGGGTGAATTCCTGCTGCTGATCAATGAACGATTACACGTCAAATTCGCGCGAGGGTCACCGTTTTGGCGAAGTTTTCGCGCTGGGGAAATGTAGTCGTGTGTATGAAGGAAAGTCACGAGCTGGAAGGGTGAAACGCTCGCTTGCCTCAGCATGGTATTCCTTGTATGCTCCTGCCTAAATTGCAGATTTTCCAGGATAAAGGATGAGTCTCATGGAGCTTCCAGAGGACATGCAACAGTGCCGTCAAGAGATTGACCGGCTTGATGACGACATTCTCAATATATTGAATGAACGATCCCAATACGTTATTAA